>JBNMLR010000460.1:0-2520 GCA_050874945.1 Butyribacter sp.
GATTTTATGAAAAAGAATTATTTTAGAAAAAATACTATATTAAAGACAGTCACAAGCCTGTTTCTGATAATGGCGATGGTTACAGCAAATGTTCAGTCTTTACGATTTAATTCGGCATATTGCAAAGCTGCCACATACACGCAAAAACATGGCAGGCTGAAAGTTAAGGGAACAGAGATTGTTGACAAAAACGGTAAGACGGTCAGGCTTAAGGGGGTCAGTTCCCACGGGATAAACTGGGATGTTGGCTATCCGTATATTACGGAAAAAACATTTAAGACTCTGCGTGATAAGTGGAAAGTAAATACGGTAAGGCTTGCGACTTACACACAGGACTACAATGGGTATTGCGTAACCGATACGGCAAACCGCAAAAAGCTGCTTGACACCATAGACACAGGTGTTAAAGCTGCAAAAAAGCTTGGAATGTATGTGATAATAGACTGGCACGTTTTAAATGACCGGACACCGCTCAGATATAAAGCAAAGGCAAAGACTTTTTTTGACAAAATGTCAAAAAAATATGCTTCTTATGGCAATGTGCTCTATGAGATATGCAATGAGCCCAACGGCGGTACGACATGGTCTGATGTTAAAAAATATGCAAAAAAGATAATCCCTGTTATAAGAAAGAATGATAAAAACGGTATTATAATAGTAGGAACTCCAAACTGGTCGCAGGATGTTGATGTGGCAGCGAAAAGCCAGATAAAAGGATACAAAAATATTATGTATTCAATCCATTTTTATGCGGCAACGCACGGTGACAGCTACAGGGATAAGTTAAAAACTGCACATAAAATGGGACTTCCGGTGATATGCACGGAATTTGGAACCTGCGAATCAAGCGGAAATGGAAAATATGACTTTGCAAGTGCAAATAAATGGATAAAACTGATGAACAGTTATAAGATGGGGTATGTGTGCTGGAGCCTTAGCAATAAACCTGAAAAAGCGTCGCTTTTGAAATCGTCATGCAAAAAGATAAGCGGTTTTACGAATAAAGATTTGAGCGGTCAGGGGAAATGGCTGGTCGGAAAGTATAAGAAATAATAATCTGTGCAGTTGTGTGTAATTGTTCACAGAATTAACACAAAAATAATATTGACTGAAAATGACTATCGTGATAGTATAAAAAGCGTAATAACTATTGCAATAGTCATTTTTTAAACTGAAAACACAGGGAGGAATTACCATGGGAATAAAGCTTTATGATTCAGAACTGAAAGTTATGGAAATTTTATGGAAAGAGGGTGAATTGACAGCAGGACAGATAGCAAAGATTTTAAAAGAAGAAATAGGGTGGAATAGAAATACCACATATACAGTTATTAAAAAATGTATTGAAAAAGGTGCTGTTGAAAGATTTGAACCAAAATTCAGATGCAGGGCACTTATTTCAAAGAAAGATGCACAGGAATATGAGACAGAGGAACTTATAGACCGTATGTTTGAAGGGTCAAAAAAGAATTTTTTTGCAGCAATGTTGTCTGAGAACAGTTTGACGGCGGAAGAACTGGAACAGTTAAAGGATATGGTAAATCAAATGAAGTGAGGTGTTTAAATGCTTATAGACATGAGTGTTTCGGCAGGAGTGCTTATTGTACTTACGATTATATTAGAAAAAACTGCTGGAAATTATTTTTCAAAGAGATTTATCGTAACAATGTGGAAAATTGTTTTACTTCGTTTGATAATACCGGTTAATCTTCCGATAACATTTGGTATTGCAAAGCCTTTCATTGGAATGGTCAGAGGTGCAAAAAATATTTTGGGTGGGCTTTTTGGAAGTGAAAATAAGTCCAGAATATATTATGCAGCAGGGGCATCAGTGGTGTCAAAGCCGCAAAATCTGTATTCTGAAAATAACAATATAAATTTAGTGTTGACAGGGTGGGGACTTGTGGCAGTTGTTTTAATTGTGTTTTTTGCAGTTTCATATTATAGGGAGTACAAAAAGTTTAAAGCTGCATTACCATTACAGGAGGAATTTGAGCAGAACATCAGACAGATGAAAATTTTGCCGAAATATGTAAAACTTTATGTTTCGGATATGACAGCAACACCGATAACATTTGGAATTATGCATCCGGAGATAATATTTCCAAAAATATTTGTGAAATTAAAGAAATCGGACGGAACATTTCCTTATGAGGACAATGAAATAAAATATGTGTTGATGCACGAAAGTATTCATATAAAATATGCGGATAACATTTGGAAACTGGCAGCAGTTTTTGCAGTCTGTATTCATTGGTTCAATCCTCTTGTATGGCTGATGTATATTTTTATCAATCGTGATATTGAAATGGCTTGTGATGAACAGGTGATTTTGAGATGCGGTGAAGATTTCAGGAAAGAATATGCAATGGTGCTTTCGAACCTTGCGGAAAAACAGTATAAATTATCATTCTTTGCCAATGGTTTTGGAAAGAATGCAATAAAAGAAAGGATAGTGGCTATTATGAAATTTAAGAAAACAACGACAATCGGAGCATTAGGAGCAGCAGTTATACTTGC
>JBNMLR010000461.1:0-2520 GCA_050874945.1 Butyribacter sp.
CATTTATGAAGAAAGTTACTTTTACTAAAGGAAAACATAACAGAAGAATGATAAGGGCTTTTTTTAATGTAGTTCAAGCTGTGTCATTGGCTGTGTTTGTTGTGATGGGGACAGTGTTTCTTGTCGGTATCGGTCGGTATGGTATTGGGCAAAACAGCATAGAAAGTGCGATAAAAAGCAGGGTGACCGGCATGACGGAGATTGCCGGACGATATGCTTCACTTATGGAAAATAAAGAAGCATTAAAAGAGATGAATTATAACGACAAGTTAAATGAGTTGTCAATTTTAAAAAAACAATATTTCAGCGATAAAAATTCAAATTTTAGTTTCCGTTTTGAAGGATATTATGAAAAGATAGAATATAATAAGACAAAATCAGTAATGCCTAAGTATAGCGTTCATACAAAGAAGGATATGACCAGATATGTGGTAAATGATATTGATTACAAATTTACCTTTGATGGTAAGCAAATTTATAATGATGCAATAACACAGACTTATGAAAACGGGTTAGATTCAGGAGAATATGACCTGAATAACAGGGAAATAATAATTAGAAAATTAAAAAAATTATATCCGTATGAAAGAACTAAAATAGAATTTTATTGTGAAAATGGAAATCTGGAATGTGATGTCAAATACGATAATGATTATGCACAGAGTGTATATGCTAAAGATAAAAATAAAAAAAATAATGTAGATGTTCAAGCTGGATGGATTGGTGCAAGCTTTAGTACATACAGTGGCAAAGACATGGAGGATACATTTACCGGGGAGTTTAGAAGTTCTGTATTGTATGGGTGTGATGGCAGAAGTGTAAATTCATATGACATAGCAAAAGGAGAGTTTAAATTAGGTTCATGTAGTATATATAAAAAAAACAGGTTTTATCATGTAAAAGCAACACCATATGAAATAAAATCAAGTGATTATAAAATTAATGGATTTATACGCAGTCAATTAAAGACAGGTGACGGATTTTATTATTTATTCTGGTATAAAGAGCATGAGCGTTTTATATCATTTATGACATATTTTTCAGGAATTCTGCTTATCATATCATCAATCTGTATCGCAATTTTTGCAAAGGTTGCACAAAATGAAGATGGCAGCGTAAAGAGATTTTACAGAATGCCTGCAGACATCTTAGCTGTTGTACTTATTGCAGCCATAGCGGCAGGTTTAAGTTTATTTGTAAGCAGCGGAATAGACATAGAAAAAATAAAGAGTATTTTAAGATATGGCATTTCTAATATTATAATCGGAGGTACTATTGCGGGCACTATCGCAGGGATTTTTGTCACTTTGTTTTATACCGGTTTTTGTGCTCAGGTAAAAGCAGGCATACTTATCGACAATATGCTTATAACGAAAGTGATTCTTAGTTTTGCAAAGACCATAAAGGCAGTCTTATCAATGGTAAAATTAAGCGTCTTAGTATTTGCTGCATATTGGGTGGCAGGTATCACAGAATGTGTCCTCGCTGTTGTCAGTGGTTCACAGATTGCATTTTTTACGGTACTTGTCTCGAAAATATTGGGAACTTTCATTATAGCGAGAATATTTAGGGATATTTCTAAGTTACATACGGGCATAGAACAAATGTCGACCGGCGGTGTTGACGGAAAGATAAACACGCAGGGAATGATGCTTCCGATAAAGATGGAGGCGGATGCTCTCAACAATATCAGTGCCGGAATGAAAACAGCAGTAGAGTCGCAGATGAAAAGTGAGAGAATGAAAACGGAGCTTATAACAAATGTGTCACACGATATAAAAACACCTGTCACGGCGATAATAAGTTATGTAGACCTTTTAAAGAAAGAGGATTTGCAAAACAAAACAGCGGCAGGATATGTAGATGTGTTAGACAGGCAGTCATTGAGACTTAAAAATCTTATATACGACCTGCTGGATCTGTCAAAATCATCAACGGGTAATGTCGAGGTGAATATGACAAAACTCGGACTTGCAGTATTTATAGAGCAGAGTCTTGGAGAATATATATCTAAATTTGAGAAGAAAAATCTCACGCCTATAGTTAATTTCAGAATGGATGATGAGGTTAAAAATGAGCTTGAGATAAATGCGGACGGCAGACATTTGTCGAGGGTTTTTGATAATATATTCCAGAATATAAACAAATACGCAATGCCTGATACAAGGGTTTATATTGATGTGGAGTTATCAGGAAAAGAGCAGGATGACGAAACAGAAGTATTGTCAGATAAGGTGTTCATAGCAGTAAAAAATATGTCCGAGATGCCGCTTAATCTCTCAGGTGATGAACTTATGGAAAGATTTGTGAGAGGTGACGAGTCAAGAAATACGGAGGGAAGCGGACTTGGTCTTTCGATAGCGCAAAATCTCATGCAGCTTCAAAATGGAAATCTTGAGGTGTTTGTAGACGGAGATCTGTTTAAGGTTGTGGTTACGCTTAGCAGGGCTGTTGAACTAGGTGATTGAGAAACTTGTTATATCCGTACAAGTCAATCACAGATTATGATAGTTTCGCAAA
>JBNMLR010000462.1:0-2519 GCA_050874945.1 Butyribacter sp.
ATCTAACATAATAAATTCCTCCTCTGGATAAAAAATATAATTTATTTGTATTCTGTCGCAAAAGCAGACATACCTGTCTGCCTTTTGTGACATTATACAACAAAAAAACCGGTACGACATAACTAATTTTTGTTATTGAGAAATTTTAATCAACAATGCCGCTTGACTATGCTTATTGAAAATGTTTATCGGATATTTTCATCCCACATGACGCTCAAATCTCTTAAAGTCGAGTATCTTTTCAATCTCCTCAAGTGCATCTGCAGGAATTTTAAAATCTGCCGCTGCAAGATTATTCTCAAGCTGTGACGGTTTGCTTGCACCTGTTATCACACTTGAAACGATGGATTTTCTGAGTATCCAGCTAAGTGCGAGCACCGACATATTAGTGCCAAGTTCCTCTGCTATCTTTGAAAGTTTCTCCACTTTATCAAGATTTTCATCCGTAAGAAGATTATTTATCTGCTTATCTGCCTGGTGGGTTGCCCTTGAACCCTCAGGATACGGCTCACCTTTTTTATATTTTCCGGTGAGAAGTCCCTGTGCCAGTGGCGAGAACGGTGTAATTCCGATACCGTACTTTTCACAAACGGACATTATCTCATGCTCTATGTATCTGTCAATCATATTGTACTGCGGCTGAACAACCGTCATAGGATAAAGTCCGTATCTGTCGATTATCCTCTGTGCTTCTTCAAGCCTTGCAGCTCCCCACTCCTCGCTGACACCATAATAGAGAATTTTTCCCTGTGAAACAAGGTCGCTTAATGCCCTCAAAGTCTCCTCCATCGGAGTCGTGTTATCAAATCTGTGGCAATAATACAGGTCAATGTAATCCATGTTAAGATTTGAGAGGGAACGGTCAACATTCTCAAAAATATGTTTTCTCGACAATCCCCAGTCATTTGCACCGCCGCCTGTCGGAAAGAAAACCTTACTTGAAACAACATAACTGTGTCTCGGATATTCATTAAGTATCTTACCCAAAAACTTCTCAGCTTCGCCGCCGCTGTAGGCATCAGCACAATCAAAGAAATTAACACCATTCTCATACGCAAGTTTAATAGTATCCCTTGCAATATCAACCTTTTCAGAACCCGCAAGATCCGTCATCCAGCTTCCGACAGCAATCTCACTGACTTTCAATCCCGACTTACCAACATTTCTGTAATTCATAAAAAACCTCCTATTTACACATTGACATTATTATTTGCTATAACTGCATGATGTACTCAACCTATATCCCGTTTCATTCACCTAATACCTATTTATGTTTTATACGAAGAACCGTAACAGAATACTTCGGAACAGTATAATTAAACTTATCTTTAATTCCCGTCACCTTATCACTCTTTAATGTAACGGCTTCCTCTTTTCCGAGAATATTGTCATCTGTCTCGCTCTGTCCTGCAACAACATCAACATCTGCTTCGTCTGAAATCTCGCCTGCTCCAGTCACATCTATTGCAAATGTTTTATCTGCTCCCGTTACATTGACAAGTTTTACGATAACATCTCCCGTTTTATCAGTGCTTACGACCTGATAGCTCTCGCTTCCCTCTGTCTCAGGTATAGTATAATCCACATAGAGCATATCATCAAGATAACACTTAACATTTCTGTCTTTTACTACTATCTTTATCTTGTACTTTTCACCGTCACTTATCTGACAACTTGTAACAGTTCCTGCTATCTGACCTGATTTTGAACCGCCTGATACTTTCTGTAAGCATGACACCGTATTGTTCCAGCCGCCAATGTTCCAGAAATAATTCTCATTCTTATCGCCTACGGCAAACGGTATCATAAATCCTTCCTGACCTGAAGTCTTTGTCGCTTCAACAGTATATGTATAATTTTTCCATGTGTTGTTTCCAAAGTAAGCGACACTTCCCTGATTTCCATATGCAACAGTGTTTGTCACATCTGATGACTGGACAAGTTTTCCATTCTTGACCGACCAGTTTCCGTCTGTTGCTTTCTCCCAGTATTTCGAGAAGTTTTCTGCTTTTGTAAATGTATCTTTTCCTAAAATCTTTCCAGTGTCATTTGACACAACCTTTGCATTGTCAAATTTTGCAGCTGTATTCCATGTACCTACACCGACTTTTCCTGCAAGTGGCTTTGATGTTACCTCTGCCCCTGACATATCAGATTTAAGAAGCGTAGTTCCTGCATTTTTGGCAAATATCTTCTGAACATAATAATTTACCGAGCTTGTGACCGTGTTGTTGTTAAACCATATAAGGTCAGGTGACCAGTGAAGTGCAGTCAGGTTTCCAAATAATGGTGCATAGGCAGCCATCTTAACTATGTCCCCGTTCCTCTCAAGCCCCGTCATATATGCCGCTTCGGAAAGTGCCGCTTTCCATGTATTTGACTGTGCCGCATATTCTCCGAGGAATACATTCATTCCGCCGCCATAAGTTGAAGTTGTCATTTTGTCAGTAGTTCTGCTGTAATTCTTTTCATCATAATAATCCGTGTGAGTTAAGAACCAGCTTGGCTCATTATAATAA
>JBNMLR010000463.1:0-2517 GCA_050874945.1 Butyribacter sp.
CTTCTTCGATTTCCTTTGATTTTACATCTATCGGATTGATAGTAGCACCTGCTATCGATAAGAAGCCGACCGTACTTACAGGCTCCTCTCCAGGCAGTGCCTTATTATTTTTTATATCGACAAACGAACTGTAATCAAGACTGTGTATTGGAAGCGAAATCTCATTTTCAAACATTTTTCTGATTCCGGCAAGTCTGAAACCATCACCGATCAGACAGAGTTCACCTTTTATTTTGCCGCCGAGCTGATTCTGATAATAGTCAAGTGCCGTATTTACAACATTTAAATAATAGCTGAGTGAATCCCTTACATCCTCAACCGCATTTTCAAGTGCAGCCGCACTCTCCTCATCAGCATTTTCAAGTCTCGGTTTACTATATACCAGCTCATTTTTCATAAGATACTGATATGCCTCATATTCATCGCTCACACCAAAAATATCATAATCAAGCAGACTTGATAATGTATTTTCAAAACCGTAAGGTGTTACACGCTGGAATTTTATCTTATCATCCTGAACTATAGTGATAACAGTTGACTGTTCTTCAAGCTGTACCGCAATAAAGTTTGATTGTCTGCTGCTCTTTAAAAGCTGTACTGCTCCATTTCCTATATAGTCAAATGTCTCAATTTTGATTCCGGCATACTCCGAAAAAGAATAATAATTGCTAAGAATACTGTTTGGCACGGCAACGAGCATATATTTTGTAAGTTTTTTGCCGTCTTTCTCAATATCACCCATCTTGCTGTGGCTGATAACATAATCAGAAACATCCATAGGGAAATAATCGTTTATCTGCAGTTTTATAATAGATTCAACCTTATTTTCCTTTACAGGCGGAATCTCAATCTCCCTCGTAACTATCTTTGAAGATGCAAGCGTAAATACTGCCGCTCTCTCTTTTATTTCGTGTTTTTCAAGCTCGTTTATAAGAGTGTTTGCAAAACTCTCTTTGTCCCTTATGTAACCATCCTCAACGGCGTGCTCAGGTGTTCTGAATGTAAATGCTTTGTAAATCTTTGGCGATGTTTTTTTATAATCGACAAGACCTACCTTTGTAAGCCAGACACCTGCTTCAATACTTATTACCTTCTTAGCCATTTCTTTTCCTTTCTATATACCTCTTTTTTCCGTTTTCTGTCATTCACTACTCGCAGCTTCAGACATTAAATTTTTGTTCCCCTTCACACTACCGGTGCGTCAGGTACCGGATTTTTTCATCTTCAAAAATGTCCTTATGTTTTCGCTTTTTACGGCATTAACACACTGTCAAAATCCAGCCTGATTGTAACAGTCTCCATTTCCAAACCACATAATGATTTCTATTATAATGACTTTGAAAATCTCTCTGACATTTTCAAAAATCAAAAAACCCGTAAATTTACTTTTTGTTATACACAGTTATACGCACAGTGACAGATACCAGTCTACCATTTTATTTCCCCATAATGCTGCTATAAATATACCCATCGACAAATATGGTCCCATTGCAAGCATATGCTCTGCTTTACTTACTTTCATCCTGATAAGATGAAGTACTGAACCCAGTACACACGCAATTATAAATGCGGTTATTGCAAGTTGCCAGCCAAGTATAAGACCTGCTGATGCCATAAGTTTTACATCTCCGCCGCCTATCGCCTTTCCGGACGATAAAAACCATATTATGAATAAAATTAAACTTACACATACTGCCCCTATAAGATGCGATACAACATTTTCCCTGTCCGCTATACACATAAGTACACCTATTAAGGCTAATGTTATATTGAGACAGAGCGGGATTTCAAATGTCCTCTCATCTATCATTGTTAAAACAATAAGAACAGAAGTCATGAGGCAGTACAGCACACTGTTTATATTGATACCATTTGCCATGAAAACGATAACATACAGTATGCCGTTAAGTGCCTCAATCAATGGATACTGCTTCGATATTTTTGCTCCGCAGTTTCGACATCTGCCCTTTAAAATGATGTAGGAAAACACCGGAAACATATCATACCAGTGCAGCGTCTCACCACAGTTCATGCAGTGAGAGCGCGGCATAATACTTTCTTTTTCGGGAATACGGTAGATACAGACATTTAAGAAACTGCCTATAACGATACCGTATAAAAATATAATTATGTAAAGTAAGATTGTAATTTGCACCGGCATTTTGGTTTGTCTCCTTTGGGATTATAAGTTTGCTTCAACAGCATCAAATATCTTTTTACTTCCAGCCACTGCCTGAGTTGTAACCGTCTTATCATCTAAATTAATCGTGATTTCAACATCAGTAATTGTTTTTCCATTTTTAGATTTCATCTTTGATGGTTTAGCCGCCGTTGAACCTGCTGCTGCCTGTCCAAAAACATCTGCCTTATCTGCATATGTCTTTTCTTTAATAGCTTTTGCTAATGTCTCTGCATCACCTGTATTTGAACCATAAACTTTAATTGTTATAGTTCCTGTTGTAGCTGAAATCTTGTCTGCATTCTCAGAATATGATGAAACTGCCGCTGTACTAAAGC
>JBNMLR010000464.1:0-2514 GCA_050874945.1 Butyribacter sp.
ATTTTCCAATATCCCACAGCCCTAAAACAAGATAAACATCAGTAGTAAACTCAAAAATAACAGGTTCACTTTCTAACGGATATTTAAGTGAATAATGTTTTGCTCCGTCAGCTTCAATCAGAATATTATCCGCATACGGCATTATAGCCTTAAGCAAATCAGATGGTAAAGCCTGAATTTTTTTATTATTGTTGGCACAAATTTCTCCTGCCATACAGTATTTATCATTTTTTAATCTCTCAATGATGCTAAAAACATCGCACGAAATATCAGTATCTTTTTCAAGCATCATATGAGTTGTTGTTGTCAGAAACACTGTCTCTTTCTTTTCAAGATAATACTCTGACATTTTATGGAGCAGGCTTGTCTTGCCGCCTGCTCCTATCACTGATATTATTTTTTTCAAACTAATCCTCTTTCCTGAACAATTTGTTTTGTTCAGAAACAAATTGTGGTATGAAATGTATCGGCAGTTTTTTCCATACTTTAATCCTCTTCGTCTATGTCCCACATCTTACGCACCGGTTTAGACCCCTTTGGCAGTACGATATTTAATATTATCGCTGCAAGTGAACATGGAACTATTCCTGAACCGCCAAATATAAGCTGTATATAATATGGAAGATGTGCTGTCGCACCGGTAGTTGCTCCAAGACCATAGCCAAGACCTATCGCTACCGAGATAATAGTTATCTCACGGCTGCCTATAGGCTCTTTTGTGATAAGCTGGATGCCTGAAATAAGGATTGATGCAAACATCATAACTGCCGCACCGCCTAAAACTGACTGTGGCATTATCGACATGATAGCTCCTATCTTAGGGCAGAAGCCACAGAGTATAAGGAATATCGCTCCCATAGATATTGCAAAACGGTTTACGACTTTGGTCATTGAGACAAGTCCGACATTCTGCGAAAATGATGTATTTGGAAGTACACCGAAAAATGCCGCAAACGCTGAGCCAAGACCGTCACATATAACACCGCCTGAAAGTTCGGTATCTGTCGCTTCTCTGTCCATTCCTCCCTCGATACAGGCAGATATGTCTCCGACTGTCTCTATCGCAGTAACGATAAACATGATGCCTATCGGGATAATGGCACTTGCCTGAAATGACATCTTAACATCTGAAAGTGCACCAAATCCCATAAAACTAGGGATTGCTATCCATGCCGCATCCTTTACCTGTGAGAAATTTACTACCCATGAATATGTATATTTAGCACCGTCAGCATCAACCCCCGTGTTTGGAAGTACAAATGTCATTATAACTGCAACGATATATCCTGCAAGTATTCCAAAAAGGATTGCCGAAGAAGAAAAGATACTGTTCTGTGGTGCAAAATGTTTTAAGAGTACGATAACTATCAAAACAACAAATCCCAAAAAAAGATTTGGCAGTGAGCCGTAATCAGCTTTACCGCTTCCGCCACAGAAATAATTTATTCCGACACCGAGAAGTGAAAGACCTATCGCTATTACGACAGAACCGGTAACTATAGGAGGGAAAAACTTTCTGAGAGGTTTTAAAAATGCTCCTAATATCCCCTCGAAGATACCGCCTATCAGACAGGCACCCATGATAGCACCATACGCAAGGATACCGCCACCGCAGGCTGTTACGGTATTATTTAATACACCTAAAAATCCCGAAGATGTTCCCATGACGATAGGTACTTTTCCACCTACAGGACCTATCGAAAACATCTGCACAAGTGTTACTATTCCGGCGATTATCATGGCATTCTGTAAAAGTGCCGTTCTAAGTTCAGCAAAGCCTGCATCTGCCGTAAGTCCACAGACTCCCATAACTATGATGAGCGGTGTAAGGTTTCCAATAAACATCGCCATAACGTGCTGAAGTCCGAGCGGAATTGCCTGTGAAAGCGGAATCCTGCCCTCAAACTCATAAGGACTTGAATATCCGGCTGACTTTTTTTCATTTGTCTCTTTCATTGCTAATATCATCCTCCTGTTTTTGTTGATAAATTTCCCTAATATTTTACTAAGATATTTATCTGCGGTCAATTACTTTTTGTCTTTTTCCGTCGAAAAAAAATACTGAACAATCTGAATTTATCAAATTGTTCAGTATTTTTTATGCACTTACTTGCCGACTTTTAGCTAACAGGTGTCCCTCGCCTTGAACCCTGCCAATCACAAATCCGTTATCACTGCATCCTAATCAATCTTTAATATTTTTTTAATCTCTGCATTTTCACTGTCTGACAATTTTGCACCTTTCCCTGATGTGATGAGCATTTTTGTCTTTGAAACATAGTAATACTCATTGCCCTTATATTTTATGACTGCATCATATCCCGATGTGTCTGAGTCAGAAGAATATTTTTTTTCAGTGATTATACTTTCTAATTTCTTTGAGTCTGAGTCAGATATACTTACGGCAGTTTTATTTCCGTCACTGTCATTTTTATATGCAATGACTGACTCGGTTGTATCTGTTTTATCAGACTTATCACTTTTTGAATCCGGCTGCGTGGTCTGTTCCGGTGC
>JBNMLR010000465.1:0-2506 GCA_050874945.1 Butyribacter sp.
GAGTATGACGGAGAATATAGGTATATTTAATTCATTTCTGCTTTATGTCGGTGTAGGTGTTATAATATTCGGAGTCATTCTGATGGTATTTATAGGAAACAATTTTACGAAGCCTATCAGAAAACTGACTGAGATAGCACAGAAAATGGCAGATTTTGATTTTGAAGTGAGATACCCGGTCAAGGAACATGACGAGGACGAGATAGGTGTACTCGGCAGCAGTATAAATACATTGTCGGAAAATCTGGAAGAAAAGATTTCAGAATTAAAGGCGGCAAACAATGAATTGCAAAAAGATATTGAGAAGAAGATACAGATAGATGAGATGCGTAAGGAGTTTCTCTCAAATGTATCACATGAACTTAAAACACCTATTGCACTTATACAGGGATATGCAGAGGGACTTTATGACAATATAAACGATGACAGCGAGAGCAGGGAATTTTATTGTGAAGTCATAATGGACGAGGCTGATAAAATGAACAAGATGGTTAAAAAACTGCTCACGCTAAATCAGATAGAGTTTGGAAACAATCAGGTGAATTTTGAGCATTTTGATATTGTCCAGGTCGTGAGGACGGTAATAAATTCTGCGACCCTGCTCGCAAAACAAAAAGAGGCACAGATAGAGATGGATGATTATCCGCAGATCTATGTATGGGCTGACGAATATATGATAGAAGAAGTAGTTACGAATTATGTCAGCAATGCGATAAACCATGTTGACGGTGAGAAAAAAATAAAAGTAAGCCTGAAAAAAACGGATAAAGTTGTGAGAGTTAGTGTCTTTAATACCGGAAAATGTATTCCGGAGGATGAACTTGATAAGATATGGATAAAATTTTATAAAGTTGATAAGGCGAGAACGAGAGAATATGGCGGAAGCGGCATAGGTCTGTCAATCGTAAAAGCGATAATGGAGTCGATGAATCAAAAGTGTGGTGTACTAAATCATGAGGATGGAGTGGAGTTCTGGTTTGAACTTGACATAGAAAATTAACACGGGAGCACATATTCATTGACGATATTGTCACAAATGTGGTATTATATAGAAAGATGAAAAAATGGGTGGTAATGACAGAAAATCATTACAGCCTGCTTAGAGTGCGGGCAGTAGTAAAAATACTCATTTGTAATGTGTATAAAGCACGGAGGGACAGTATGAGAAAAGGGATGTTCATCGTGGCAGCCGCCACGGCAGTTTGTCTGACAGGATGTGCAAGCGTTCAGACATTGACAGAAGACCAAAATAATGCGATAGCGCAATACATGGCTGACAGTCTGTTAAAGAGTGATAAAGATTATACATATAATATGAAGTTAGACAACGATAATTATCAGGAAGAACCGACGGCAACTCCTCAGATACAGCAGACAGCAGTTCCGGGACCGACAGCTTCGCCGGAGACGGATAGTACCATGCAGCCGGTCACACCTTCAGATTCAGATAATCCGGCGGAGTCATCAGAGCCGCAGCAAAAGTCAGTGTCACTCAGTGATGCCATGAATTTATCAGGATTTAAAGCGAAAGTAACGGGTTATAAATATGACAGTGCCATAAGTACGAGTGCATCAAATATATCTGCACACAAGGGCAAAAAATTATTTGTAGTTAATATAAAATTTAAAAATACATCCGGTCAAAACAGAAAGCTTGACATGACAAAAAATAAGAGTTCATATGTTTTATCCGTTGATGGCAGGAATATGGATGCTCCGCTCTTAACTATTGCGAGTGAAGATATTCATTTTATAAAGAAAAGTGTAGCCGGTGGAAAAAGTGTAAATTCTATGCTTGTTTTTGAAGTACCATCAGGCACAAAGATTAAAAATGTTCTTCTGGAAGTCACTAACAAAGATATGGTGGCACAGGTAAATATTAAATAAACAAACTTTACAAATGTGAAAGATATTGGAGGTAAGGATATGGAAACAGGAATCTTATTAGAGAGTGGAACAAATGAACTTGAAATATTAGAATTTCGTGTTGCAAACAATTACTATGGAATAAATGTAGCAAAGATAAGAGAGATTATTTCTTTTCAGACACCTACACCTATACCGAATGCAGATCCTCGCATAGAGGGTATATTTATGCCAAGAGATGAGATTATTTCAATTATTGATCTTGCAGAGTGTCTTCATCTGCCAAAGCCTGAAACACCGGCAGGAGATATGTATATAGTCACTAATTTCAATAAATTAAATACGGCATTTCATGTAAATGGTGTTTTAGGAATCCACAGAGTGTCATGGTCAGATATAGTTAAGCCTGATTCAACGGTAAATACAGGCGGTGAGGGCATGGCAACAGGAATTGTAAGAATAGAAGGAAAGCTTATCATTATTCTTGATTTTGAAAAAATCGTGGCAGACATAAATCCGGAGACGGGACTCAGAATGTCAGATGTTGAGAGAATGCCGCACAGAACCAGAAATGAAACACCTATCCTTATAGCAGAGGACTCAGCATTACTTAGCAAGATGATCGTAAACTGCCTTGAAC
>JBNMLR010000466.1:0-2505 GCA_050874945.1 Butyribacter sp.
TAAAAAACAAATATAATAATTGGTAGAACCAATTCATAATGGTTAAATATTTCTAAATTATTCAGAAAAAATAATAAACGAAAAGGAGCAATGATGAAATACTTAAAACAATTTCTTATTATTCTTGCAATATCAATGATAGGTGAGATATTAAAATATCTTCTTCCGTTACCTGTGCCGGCGAGCATATACGGTATGCTCATATTGTTTGTCGGACTTATGACCGGAATCATCAGGCTTGAAAGCGTCAGGGAGGCGGGCAAATTTCTTATTGCCACAATGCCTGTTATGTTTATACCGGCAGGTGTAGGTCTTATGGCATCATGGGGAGTATTAAAACCCGTGCTTATCCCGGTGAGCATAATCACCGTCGTATGTGTATTTACGGTAATGGGTGTGAGCGGTGTCGTTACACAATTTCTTATAAAGATTAAAAAGAACAGATAAAGGAGGCTCATCATGGGCAGTACATTAAATGAATTTTTTGAAATATCAGCATTTGCAGGAGTTACATTAAGTCTTTTGGCATACGCACTCGGTATGTTTCTTAAGAGAAAGACACATCTTGGTATATTTAATCCTCTGCTGGTGTCTATAGCAGTCACCATAGTAGTTCTTTTGATAGCAGATGTTGATTACGACACTTACAATAAGGGTGCAGCATATCTTAGCTGGTTTCTGACACCTGCCACGGTCTGTCTTGCCATTCCTCTGTATGAGCAGATAGAACTTCTTAAAACTCATTGGAAAGCCGTTATCGCAGGTATCCTGTCGGGAGTTCTGACAAGTCTTGTGACAGTGTTTGCCCTGTCAAAGATAATGTCATTGTCGCATAAAGAATATGTCACGATGCTTCCAAAGTCCATCACAACGGCTATAGGTATGGGAGTTTCCGAGGAACTTGGCGGTTATGTGACTATCACTGTAGCCGTTATCATAGTGACGGGGGTTTTAGGAAATATACTTGCTGATTTTATATGTAAGATATTCAGGATAACAGAGCCGATAGCAAAAGGACTTGCCATAGGTTCGGCATCTCATGCAATAGGAACGGCAAAGGCAATGGAAATGGGAGAGATAGAGGGAGCAATGAGCAGTCTTTCGATTGCCGTCGCAGGTATAATAACCGTTGTAGGTGCTTCTATCTTTGCCAATTTTATATAGTGTATTATATTTCACATTATGCACAAAAAATGTGTGCAGAAATGAGGATTAACACTATCAAGCAGGCAGCAGACAATATGGTAAACAGTAATATTGCATATTTAAAGACGGGAGGAAACTAAAAATGATAATAACTATAGGGAGAGAATGTGGATGTAAGGGTGATACTGTAGGCAGGGCACTTGCCAAAAAATTTAACATTCCTTTTTATGACAAAAAGAAGATAAAAGAGTTTGCCATAAGGAGTGGTGCATATGACAGATACCCAAACTTTTTTGCGGAAAAGCCTGTTAATTCGCTTATATATTCGATTGCATTAGAAGAGAGCGTGTCTACATATGATACGCCAAAGAAAGCTCTTGAAATGCTGCTTGAAGAGAAATCTTTCATTGTCATAGGCAGGGCATCAAATGTTGCATTTAAAAATGAGAAAGATGTTATAAGGCTTTTTATAAGCGGCGATAAAAAGAACAGGGTAAATTATATACAGAAAAAACACGGCATATCGGAGAGGAAAGCAGAAAAACTCGTAAATGAAACTGATGAGAGAAGGTCAAATTATCAGAGTTTTTATACAGGGACAACATGGGGATATGCTGGAAATTATGACCTTTGTCTTGATGTGACAAAACTCGGTGTTGAAGGGGTTGTGGCTATGGTGGAACTTTATGCGGAAAGGATGGGATATGCAGGAGACAAATAAACAGGAATATAAAAAGGTAATAGAATATATATGCGGTCTTTTACAGGAAAATTTATTAAAAGTCGGTGACAGACTTCCGGCTGAAAGGGTTATCGCACAAAAGCTTTCGATAAGCAGAAATTCGATAAGAGAAGCATTGAGCGTGCTTGGCGGAATGGGGATTATTGAGAGGAGACAAGGCTCCGGAAATTATGTCTCAAAAAATTCAGTTGGTGCGATACAGGATATGATACGCATAATGCTCACTATTGACAGCACAACAAAAGAAGATATATGTTCGTTCAGAAGATATATGGATAAGATGGTGTGTATGGCAGTGTTTGATAAAGGTACACAGGAAAAATGGCGGGTTAAAATGCAGCTTATCCTTGAAAAAATGGAGATTGCAGGAAATGAAGAGATTGCCCTGCTTGACGAAGATTTTCATAAAACACTGATGCTCGCAACCGACAATTCATTCTGGATAACGATAATGGATGCTGTTATAGGTGTTTACAGGGAATGGATAAATAAAGTGCTGGAAGAAGCAGACGCACAGGATTATAAAAAATTATTGAAAAGTCATTCACTTATATTCAGCGGACTTGTAGAGAATAAAAGGGATTTATGTATGTACGCTATTGATATGCATTATGATA
>JBNMLR010000467.1:0-2494 GCA_050874945.1 Butyribacter sp.
GACATAGAGTTTTATCTCAATGATAAGCCGCTTGGCTGCTGGACATCACCCGGAGATTTCGGTGATGTTAAAGGTCTTTTCACACCGACATGGTGGCCTGAAAACTGGAATCAGTACGGACTTTTAAAACTTCTTGTCATAAACAAAAAAGGAACGTTTATCGATGGTCTTAAGATTTCGGATGTCACGATAAATGATTTTAATCTTGACTATAGAAGCAACATAAGATTTAAACTTGGTGTAGATGAAAATGCCACACATAAGGGTGGTCTTACATTGTTTGGAAAGTCATTTGGAAATTACGGTCAGGATATTAATGTAGCCATCAGCTATACACCTATGACAGAGGACGAGATTTAATATAACAGAAATGTAAAACAGAACTGTTTAACGGTTCTGTTTTATTTTATGCTTTTTTTGCAATAAAAAACCCCGAAAATTTTTGAAATAGTAAAATTTCCGGGGGTTAATTTATATGTATGGCAGTTTGTACGGTCGTATTATATTGGTTTTTATGACCGTACAGTTGCGGGTGATTACTTAACAGTTACTTTGTATGTAACTTTGTATTTGCCCATCTTAGCCGTTATAACAGCTTTACCTTTCTTCTTTGCACTAACCTTACCTGATTTATTAACAGCAAGTACGGCAGGCTTGTTTGATGACCATTTTACATTTGATAACTTAACACCATAGCCTTTTACTTTGAATTTAGCTGTTTTCTTTACTTTAAGAGAAGCTTTTTTACTTGTGAACTTGATATAAGCTTTCTTGACTGTAAATGTTTTGGTAAGTGTTTTTGTCTTGTCACCTGAAGTAATTGTTGCACTAACGGTAGTAGTACCTGCTTTTTTGGCTGTGATGACACCATCTGCTATTGAAGCAACACTTGGATTTGAAGAAGTAAATGTAACTTCTTTTGTAATGCTTGGTGATGCTGAAACAGAAAGCTTGGCTGTATTACCTGTGTTTCCACCTGTATAGAGAGTAGTTGCTGATGCATTAAACTTCAATGTCGGATATGCAGCAGATTCTTCTTTATATTTTGCTTTTATATTGTCAGCAGAAAGTGCAGTTGAGTAAAACTCGATATTATCAAACTGTGCATTCTGCACGTCCTCAAGGTATGAGTTAATGCCGCTGCCGATACGGACATCATCAATATCAGATAATTTGTTGTCTGCGAGTGCATTAGAAAGTGATACTTCCTGATTTGTACTTAAATCACCATCAATATATGTCTTAACACCATCTTTGGAGACTGTGTAAACTACATAACTCCAAGTTCCTAAGATAAAAGATGTCTGATAGCTTCCTTTTGCTGTTCCATCAAGACTTGCAAAGTCTGCATAAACACTTGAATGAAGTGCCGTGTATGGATAAGAGTTTCTGTTTTTAGTTGACGCTGCTTCAAATAATGCTGTTTCGTCTGTAGTGCCTGAATTAACTTTTACCCACATTCCAACAGTAAAACCTGACTCGTCAACATTTTTGAACATTTCGGCAGGGAGTGATAAATAGTTTTCATCACTATTTGTGTTCTTTATTGTAAGAACATTGCCATACCAGTTATCTTTGCTTACTTTTGCGTTTCCGACAAGTGTTGCAGCAGCATCGTTTCTTCCACTGCCTGCTACAGATTTATCTGTTACTGACTCAAAGTCATATTTATAATCAGGTGTGAGAGAAGCGGCAAGGACTGTTGTCTTGTATGTCTTTGTAACTGTTTCGTTTCCTGATTTAAGAGTGGCAGTAAGTGTAACTTCCGTATCATTCTCAGGTCTTGTGACCTTTCCGTCATTAGCGATAATGTCAGCGTTGCTTGAAGACCATGTGATTGTTGAACCATTAAATCCCTCTGTAGGAAGTGTAATGTCAGAGGTTGTCTTTGATACTACAGGAAGAGATGCGTCAAGGTTTCCTGCTGCTCTTTCGAGAATTTCCTTGTCTGTGTACTTATAAGCATCTTTTCTTACACCCCAGATAGACTGGTTGTTTGTTCCGATTGCAGTAAATGTCATAACTTTTTTGCAATCAGATGATTCATCATGCTGAAGGAAGAATACGCCACTGTAAGTTACTTTGTTTATAACAGCGTTCATATAATATGTGCCGTCTTTTGCCGTCCATGTACCCGTAATATCACCTGAGATAGTACCGTCAGCATTTAATTTTATCGACTGTGTCTTGGCAGTTGCAGTACCGGATTTGCCGTGGTTTATAAATTCATATTCACCGACTATATCATCTTTTGCATAACCTGTCTCTGAAATCTTGTCGCCTTTGTTTTCAAAAGGAGCAGTTACAGGCCAGCCTTCTTCGTTCTGGAACTGCTGGTGAACTCTTACTTCGTGGTATTCATCGCTGTCAGAAAATCTTGTGTGATAGATAAGGTACATCTGTCCGTCATCATCTATCATGGCAGAATTATGCCCCTCAGCTTTGTAATATTTGTCAAGACATGAGAATTTATATGTGCCCATGACTTTTATAC
>JBNMLR010000468.1:0-2493 GCA_050874945.1 Butyribacter sp.
AGGTAGTGGTATAATAAAAATTAGTATGGTTGACCGAGCTGAAAGTGAGGAATACTTGTTGGCTTAAAGTCAAAAAGACAGATGCAAAAAAGATTATAAGAAAATTTTATATTATGGGAGAGCCTAAAGCATGGAAATACAAAAGAAAGAAAAATTACTGCTTGTAGATGATTCAAAATTTCAGAGAGTGGTTCTTAGAGCGATGCTGTCAGAACATTTTGATATTATTGAAGCTACCGGAGGCATGGAATGTTTAGAGATAGTCAAAAAGAAAGGTGAAGATATTGATATTGTACTGCTTGATCTTGTCATGCCTGAGATAGACGGTTTTGAAGTTTTAAGACGCAGGCAGAAAATATCAAAATTCAAGGGAATACCGGTCATAGTCCTTACAACAAGTAATGACATATCGTTTCAGACAGAGGCATTTGAGCTTGGTGCGAACGATTTTATCATCAAGCCTGTTGATGCAAGGATTGCTATCTCCCGTATAAATTATACTTTAGAGTCAGTTAGACATTTAAAGAAAGTTTTAGAAGAACAGAATTCATGGAAACTCAAATCGCAGATTGACGAGATGACACATCTTTTCAACAAGACAACAACGGAGGAGATGGTAAGTGATGTTCTCTGTGAACTTCCATACAAAGAACACGCACTCATAGTCGTGGATATTGACAATTTCAAGTCCGTAAATGATATTTTGGGACACAAAGTAGGTGACCATATAATATGTGTTGTAGCAGGAGTTTTGTCATCTTTATTTAGAAATACTGATATAATAGGACGAATAGGCGGAGACGAGTTTGTCGTGCTGATGCGTGATATACCAAATGAAAAGTCTGTTATGGACAAGGCGGCACAGCTTGTAGAAACATTTAAACACAAAGAAAGTCTCTCTATTCCGGAAAATATTTCGGTAAGCGTCGGAATTGCATTTTCTGATGAACATGACAGCACATTTGCGGAACTGTTTGCAAAGTCAGATCAGGCATTATATATATCAAAGAAATGCGGCAAGGCTTGTTTCAGCGTATATGGCATGGAATATGAAACACTTGATAAACATAAAAAAGTTTTGCTCCTGTCAGATTCAAGGAATGTTGCGAGCACATTAGAGTATGCACTTCCAAGTTCTGTGCAGATACATATGGTTTCAGATATTGAGGATATAAAAGAGCATCTTGTCCAGGAGGATAATGAGATTGCGGCTATATATATCGATGTGTCAGATATGCCAGACTCCGGCAGGGAGTTTTGGGAGAAACTTAAAAAGGATGAGTGGATAAAAGAACATCCTATCGTAGTCATATGTAAAGAGGGTGGCATGGAACAGATACGCTACGCGGTTTTATCTGACTGTGTAAACGATATATTATTTGCACCTCTTGAGCCTGCGGTATTAAAACGCCGTATCCATGAATATCTAAAAATAGAACAGCAAAAAGAGATGAACAACTGATGAATTTATTTTAATACAGTCAAGCGTATATTGGCAATAGAAGTGGAGACTTTATTCATAGTGTTAAATTATCTAAGTGTTTTGTTCGGTGTGATAAAAAACCGAAATACAGAATAAATGAAAAGTAAGAGAGGAAAAATAAAATGGCAAAAAATCCAATAGTAACATTTGAGACAACAGCGGGAACGATAACAGCAGAGCTTTATCCTGAAATCGCTCCGAATACTGTAAACAACTTTATATCACTTATAAATAAAGGTTTTTATGACGGACTTATCTTTCACAGAGTCATAAAAGGATTTATGATACAGGGTGGAGATCCTGACGGAGTAGGAACAGGCGGACCGGGATATTCCATCAAGGGTGAATTTGCGATAAACGGTGTAGAAAATGACCTTAAACACACGGCAGGAGTTCTCTCAATGGCTCGTTCAATGATGCCTGACTCAGCAGGTTCGCAGTTCTTTATCATGCACAAAGATGCACCACATCTTGACGGACAGTATGCAGCATTCGGAAAAGTAACAGACGGCATGGACACAGTCAATGCAATAGCAGAAACCGAAACAGACTACTCAGATGCACCGTTAGAGCCGCAGATGATAATCAAAGTAACGGTAGACACGGACGGAGTAGAATATCCTGAACCTGAAAAATGCTAATAATTTCATAAAAAAGGGCAAAACCAGCGTTTTGCCCCGCAAGAATTGCTTCGCAATTCTTGTTGGCACCACACTACATTACAAGCATTTTGCTATACATTAAAACAATAATCAAAAAGGGCTGCCGCATTAAATTTTAGTGCGGCAGTCCTTTTTGTTCACAAAATCTTGACATTCTTATGTTATCCTCTTTTGTATATAAATGCACTCTCGGTATCTTCTCAAAACGAGTCATTTCGGCTGGATTTACGATATACTGTTTCCATTTTTTCGTCGTACACACCGTGTACGCACTGCAAAAATGTCATTGTATATCAAAAATCCATCTCGAAATTTTTCGTTCAGAAGATTCCGGGAGCACATATAAAT
>JBNMLR010000469.1:0-2493 GCA_050874945.1 Butyribacter sp.
AAAAAACATTCAAGCATACTCATATTTAATGTTTTTCCAAAACGGCGTGGGCGTGTTATGAGTGTAACTATATCGTCATTGTCCCACCACTCTTTTATAAAATTTGTCTTATCTACATAAAAATTGTTTTTTTCTCGTATTGACTCAAAACTTTGATTTCCTATGCTTACAACTTTTGCCATATGCACCCCTCCTGCTTATATTTTGCAATTAAAATTCCGTATTTAGCAGCCATATTTTATTCAAATCACCAAAATCCATCCTAACTCACTTTTTATTACAATATTTTCAATCCCGAAAATATCTACTCCCAAATCTCATCCTCCTCTATGACATGGATTTCCAGATAGTCAAAATCTATTCCCTCGATAAAATTATCACTGTCAAAGCGTGTTTTATCCATCTTTTTAAATTCTTTTATATTTTTATCAAGCCATATCGGACGGCCGAGGTCAAATGTATAACATACCTCGTCCAGACTGTCAAACACCTTTTTTGTTCTGTTTTTTGCCTTTGACGGGTCGGTTATAGTAATATCTTCTAACATCCTGTTGTCTTTAAATTTCTTTGCCCACAAACGAAACATTATCTTTCTCCATTCTCTTTTAATTATCTTTACCTGGTTGATATTTTATTTATATTCTTTATCATAACAGATATGGTTCCGTCAGGATTTGATATAAATTCAACCTGATTTATATCCTGATACTGTTCCATTGGAATATTTATCTCTATTCCTGTGTCCGTCTTTAAAAACTGCTTTTCAAATTTCTTTGTAGTTGCACTGCTCTGTGGTTTTACCTCGGCTTTTTCCATATGGTATTTTTCCATTTTTGCGTCAAATTCTTCTTTTATATCAGGAGTTTTGCCATAAAGTTTTTCGCTTATCTTTTCTACATTGACCGCACCTGTCTCCTCGATTTCTTCCTTTATAATGCGTTTTGCCTCCATCTGCTTAACAGGTTCTTCCTCAAAATGCTTTTTATTGACCTGCTCAACCGCCTTTGTGACTATCGCAAGTTTTGACTTAGACGACATAGCTGCATGGCAGTTAAGATAAAGTTCCGAAAGATAATTACATTTTTCTCCGTTTACCTCATATTTTTTTTCTATTATATTGACCGTATAATCACTGAGGTTTATTATAACCGCTTCTGAAAGTTTTGATGAAGATGCAGGGAGCGTTGAACGGTATTTTATAATACTGTTGACATTACCGCTCTCCTCCGCCTGCGTCATATGGACAAAACTCTCTTTATAATTCATTTTTAAGATGGCAAGATACATAACACTGTGGAGATTGAACGATAAAACAGCAAGATCAGCCGATGGAATAGCGAGGTTACTGTTCATTATATCGTATAATCTTTTTGTAATATCCTTGCTGAACTCTATAAAATCGTCCTCCGAAAAATCCTTAATCAGCTTATAAATATCAGAACTTTCCTCATCAAAATAGCATTTCTTCATATCGTCACCTGACATTATCTTAAAAATATGCCCGGTAAAAAATTCATTAAGATCCGGTGTAATGTCAAGCTGCTGCTCCGAATAAACAGGATAGCCAAGCTCACCGTCAAGAATATGTACTATCCCTTTTCTCAAAATAATTTCATCCTGCTGCATCGTATCTCTCCATTCTCAAAAATTTAAGCCAGATAAGCCGCCATATCCTCTACATCTTCCCTTGTAACCTTAAATGGAACGGCATTTAATTTTCTAGGTGTAGCCATTATCTCGTCCGTCATCTTCTCTACATCTTCTTTTGTAATCTCATAATCACCGAGAAGCTGTTTTATAAGAAATGCAAACTGCTCTAATTCATCAAATCCGAGCACCGCAAGGAAATCTTCCACCTCGGCAGGCATTTCCTTCTGAATGACTTTAAGATAACCCGGCAGGAATAAACCTACTGCTTTTCCGTGTGGTATGTCTTTATTATATGTAAGATAATAGCTGAGTCCGTGCGGAATTGATGTTCCCGTGTGGGTGATAGCCATTCCTGCAAGACATGATGCGAGCATAAGTGAATCATATGCTTCAAAGTCTGCCTCCTCACCGAGAAGTACCGGAATATTTTCTGCCCATACTGAAATTCCGTACTGACAGAGCATTTTGCTGAAATCAGTTGCCTTTGAATTGAAATAGCTTTCAACCATATGTCCGAGTGCATCTACGGCAGTATTTTTAATAACACTTTCCGGTGCTGCCGCAAGATATTCAGGGTCTATGCAGGCAAGTTCCGGGTAAATCTTATGACTGATGCTCTGTTTTGTATTTTTGTCATGTCTTGTAAGTATCGCATATGGTGTAACTTCTGAACCTGTTCCGCAGGTTGTAGGGATTTCAACAACCGGAATCGCACGCAGCTCTACATTCTGATAAAGAACTTCCTCTGTCGTATCCCTGTTCTGTATCATAAGTGCGATCGCCTTTGCAGAATCCATCGGTGAACCACCACCTATTCCGATGACAAAGTCCGCTCCCTCATTT
>JBNMLR010000470.1:0-2484 GCA_050874945.1 Butyribacter sp.
CATACGGAGCAAAATGGACAGGGGCGGATATTTCGGAAAATCAGATTTTATATGCAGAGAAACTTAGCAAAAATGCGGGGATGGATATTGCATTATGTTTCAATTCTGGATTTAGTGAAGATATAAAAGATTTTGCAAAAGAAAAACTTAATCATATGGAAATTTAAAACAATGATGATGGTGTGGTTAGTGGATACTGTTTAATGTAATAAGTTTTTGGATAAAATAAATCTGATTTTATGGAGAAAAATATGTGTAAAGAATTAAAAATTAATTTGCAGGATACCGAATGGGAATATGATTATATTGACCATGACAGGAATATTGCAAGAGCGATTGTTTACGATGAAAACGGACAATTCTATTTTGTAAGGGCAAAGAGAGATGATGACTTCGGAAAAGCAACATTGATTGAAACCGCCGGCGGTGGTGTAGAGGATGGTGAAGACCTGATTGTTGCCATAAAAAGGGAATTAAAAGAAGAATTGGGTGCAGATGTAGAAGTTGTTTGCAAAATCGGAGTTGTAAGTGATTATTATAACCTTATCCATAGACATAATATCAATAATTATTTTTTGTGTAGAGTTAATTCGTTTGGTGATAAAAACCTGACCGAAGATGAGATAAACCGTTTTCATTTGTCTACATTAAAATTATCTTATGAAGATGCAGTTAAAGAATATGAATACAGGGCAGATACAAGATTAGGGAAAGTTGTGGCAAACAGAGAATTACCTGTTTTATATCGTGCAAAAGAAATAATTGACTCTGGTGTTTAGGTATGCAGATGACATAAAATTTTTTTGTGTCATGGACATTTCTTGACTGAGCACAGGAAAAAAGGCAGTTAAAAGTAGTTGGAATAGAAAATTATGGAGGTAAATGATATGAAATATGCAATAGAATTGTATTATAATATGGAGGCAGAAGAAAAATTATATGCTTTATCAAAAAAGATAGCTGATGAGAAGTTAAGCACAAAGTTTATTGAATGGAAAACCAGACCACATCTTACATTAGCTTGTTTTAATGACGTGGATGAAGAAAAATGTATAATGCGATTGAAAGAGTTTGCTCAAAATCATGTACAAATGCCTGCTTATATTGCGTCTGTTGGTATGTTTACAGATACAAAAACAATTTTTGCATCGCCTATGATGAATGACGAAATGTATAGATTTCAGAGAGAATTGCATGAATTTTTGCATGATTTTGATACAAAAGGCTGGGAATGGTATCGACCGGACAGGTGGATGCCACATTGTACATTGGCACTTACCAAAGAAGATAATGAAGAAGTTTTTTATAAAGCAAGCGATTTGATTTTGCGTGAATTTGAAAAAATAAGCGGAAAGTTTGTATCAATAGGATTAGTAAAAATAACTTTTCCTGTGGAAGAAATTTGTACTGTTGAATTAAAAGCATAATGCATATTTATAAAAGAACATAGAAAAGAAAATTCTATATTTTTGTGACAAATATTGGAAAAAGAAGTGGATAAAAAAGCAAAAGTGTTTTTTATAGTATTTTGGTTGTGGACTTATAGATAGCTTGTTATAATAAATTGTAACTAATGACGGATTTAGATTGAAAGTGAGGTAAAATTATGGTGGTATTTTGGCGTATTAGAAATATCTGATGGCATGAAACTATGTTAAGTAGTTTTATGCAGAGAATGGTGCAATAAACTATTTAATAAGGAGAATACCATGATATTTCAGGATAATATTGCAAAAAAATATTTGCAGATATATAGCAGAAAGTACGGAATTTTAAACAATTTTTATTTTTATTGTAAAGAGAGTTTCATTTATAATAAGTTAGGATTTATTTTATCGTTGTTTTTAGTGCCAGCCGGGATTATAAAATCCGTGGCTTCGATATTTATTCCTAAACTTGTGATTGATTCACTTGGAAATTTTAAAAGTGAATATACATTTTTGATAAATATTATTATCGTAACGGCTGTTATTGCTGTCTCGTCTATTGTCGAACTGTTGGCAAAGAATACGATGGAGCACAATATGAATTCATTCGTATTGATGCAGCTCAACAAATTGTGGATTGAGAAAGTATCAACCATGGATTACGAAGTTTTTACATCAGAGCTTGGAAAGCAGTCTGCGAGCAAGGCGAGAATGACACTTGAGGGAACAACCAGATGGGGCATAGGTACATATATTCCAAAATTGTTGGAATTATTAACGAGTTTTATCGGCTTTATCATATATGGTGTGATGCTCGTATATGTTCATCCTCTTGTCCTTGCTGCTCTTATCACAGCATATGCAGTAAATATGGTTGTGACTCTTTATGCAGAGAAGAAAAAACAGATGCTGAAGGACGATGCTGCAAAAGCAGAACGAAAAATGAATTATTTTGCTTATAGCACCAGAGGTTTAAGCATAGCTAAGGACATCAGAGTATATTCCATGAGAGAGTGGATTAGTCAGATGGCTGGAATGGCAAGGCTTGATAAGAAAA
>JBNMLR010000471.1:0-2483 GCA_050874945.1 Butyribacter sp.
ACTTAGCCTGTAAAAAGTCAAATTTAAAAGTATCTTACTGTTACATCTACGGTGCGGAAGTGAACAATAACAAAAATACCGACTTTCTATTATCAAACCTGAGTTCTAATTTTTGAAAGTCGGCATAATCAACATGATTTCTATTATAATTAATCGTCAATACGCATCATAGGCGCAAGCGGCAGATATAACAGCCATGCAGCAACTACGCATATAAGACCTTTTAACATTGTAAATGGAACATTAAACACTATAAGTGCCTGTAATATACTGTGTACTCCCGGAAAAATCGCCTGATATGCCTTAAGTATCATATCCTTTGGCATAAAATTATAATAGATAGGATATACAAAGAAATAGTTTGAGACGATGCTTAAAACAGACATTGCAACCGTTCCAGTAACTGATGCTATCACGGCACCTTTCTTGTCACTCTTCTTTTTATATATAAAACCTGCCGGTATCACAAAGGCACAACCTAATATAAAATTTGAAATCTCACCGACAAACATAGTATTTGTTGCAAATGAATGAAGTACATTTTTTACGAGACATATAAACACTCCGCAAAGCGGTCCATATATGAAACTTCCAAATAAGGCTGGAAGATCTGATATGTCAAGTTTGATAAATCCCGGCATGAACGGTACCGGTATCTCCATATACATAAGAATGACTGCGACAGCGGCAAGCATTGCCGTAAGCGTCATCTTTTTAATATTTCCTCTGTTTCCTGTTTTCTTTGAACCTTTTGTAAATTGAATTGTCTTTCCTGCTGATGCCATTTTCCATCTTCCTTTCTTTGTGCAGAAAATTCTTTGAGGTGTTGTTTTGTAATATACAGATTTTGAAACCAAAAAGCCCTGAGATATGATAATCTCAGGGCAAGATATTTAAAATCATGACAAAACAAAACAAACTAAAATCTTCTCTCATCCAGACTATACTGTTGGTATCGGAATTTCACCGATTCGGTCGATAATGATAATCGATTCGCGGACTTTACCGCCAGTGGGGAATCGCACCCCGCCCTGAAGAATTTTCTTTAATTTACCTGTATATAGTATCACATATTTCTATTATGTGCAAGGGTATTTTCTATCTTTGTTCAGAATCTGTTTGTTTTGGAGCAGCCGTATTATTTAAACTGTGCTGGCGTCCCTCCGTGTCCATTTCATAATTTTTAGTATAGATAAGTTCGGACATTTTTACAAACTCAAATCCTTTTTCTTTTAAACTATCAATAAGTTTTGGAAGAGCCTCAGCCGTATATTTTGCTCCATTATGACAGAGTATTATCGAACCGTTTCCTAAATGTTTGTGATTTAGTACGGTTGTGAGAATAGAATCAACACCGTAGTTTTTCCAGTCTAAGCTGTCAACATCCCACTGTATCGCATGATAACCACATTTCTCAGCACTTTCAACAAGAGTATCATTATAATCGCCATACGGTGGTCTGAAAACTTTCATGTCATATCCGGTGAGTTTTTTTACTTTATTATGTACTTTCATTATCTCATCTTCACATTCAGCCGCAGAGATTGTTGACATTTGTTTGTGATTCTGGCTGTGGTTGCCAAGTTCGTGACCTGCCTTATAGAGTGCCTTTACATCATCAGGATAGGTATCGACCCAGCCGCCGGTCATAAAGAAAGTCACGTGCACATTTTTTTCCTTTAGAGTTTTTATAATTGACTTAGTGTCTTCATTCCCCCAGGGAGCGTGTTCCCTGATGTGAACTCCCAAATCTTCAAATTGACGAACCTGTTTTTTAATGCTACAATCGCAAATGTAGAAACTGCAAAACTAACCATATGTTGTGTTAATTATACAACTATATTTGCACAATCCAGTCACGGATTATGATAGTTTCGCAAATGCCTAAATAATACACCACCGGAAAGGAGACTATACGATGAATATCAGGAAATATTTTGTCAGCAGATTTTTTATCATATTTCTCGTTTTAGTTCCTGCCATATGCACCGATTCACTTCTGACTAATGAATTGTCAGGTACAGTGCATTTTCAGAATATAGCTCCTTTCTTTTTACATACAAAAAATGACACATCCACGAATGAATTATCTGCAAATGCTTTATTAACAGATAATAACACCGCAAATGATGAACATGACTTTGTTTCTTTATCCGGAACAGATGACAGTTCACTTTATCAGCCTGAGCTTATCTGCACGACCGATACGCTGAGCACTTCTGAAAATTTTCAGTTTAATGAGCTTATGAACCGCATACGAAAACAGGGAGGAATTTTAGATTTTTCCTTTATTTTCATGCCTGTTTTTACATTACCGATATTATTTTCTATTTTTTCAGAGTATAAATCTTTATTTTTTCAAAAGACAACCGAACTCATAACCTGCTATCTACACAAATCCGACGGCAAAAAAAGAATGGCTTAACGCAGTAGTTTTCTATGTGATTATGATGCTAATATCAAGTCAAAATATTGCATTTAAC
>JBNMLR010000472.1:0-2482 GCA_050874945.1 Butyribacter sp.
AGCATGGTATGTTCTTGTGATAGAATGTTCTTTCAACTGTTCCGCAATACATCTGTGTGCTTTGTCATTTTTGCAGGCAACTATAACACCTGTAGTATCCTGGTCTATCCTGTGAACTATACCGGGTCTTAGTTCTCCGTTTATACCCGAAAGATCATCACAATGGTACATAAGTGCATTTACGATCGTGCCGCTGTAATGTCCGGGAGCAGGATGAACGACCATCTGCTTCGGCTTGTTTATAAGTATAATATCACTGTCCTCATAAATTATGTCAAGCGGAATATCCTCCGGAACTATCTCTATGTCTTTAGGTTCACATATGCTCATCTGCACATTGTCACCACTTTGGAGTTTATAGCTGCTCTTAACGGCTTTTCCATTTACTTTTACAAGACCGTCTTTAATCTGTTTCTGAATAAATGAACGCGACATATCCTTAAACTTTTCAGTCAGAAATCTGTCAAGACGACAGTTATCAAATTCAGTTTCAACCTGAATATCATGTATCTCGGAAATATCAATTTTTTTATCTTTATTTTCAGTCTTCAAACTGTCATCACTCATACTTAAACTCCATTCTTATATAATGAATTTTTCACACTATCATTCACTTTATATTTTTATCACAAAGGCTCGGATTTCTTATGAAAAGAATATTTCCAAAATCATCTTCGCCGTCTTTTAATCTCTTATTTTTTCAATATCCTGTCCAGATCATTATCATCATAATGAAAAATAATCAATAGGACAGCCAAAACAGCACTGACAACAACATAACAATCTGCCACATTAAATACAGGGAAATTGATAAGTTCAAAATACAAAAAATCAACAACATATCCGTTTACAATTCTATCTATCATATTTCCGACAGCCCCGGCGGCAATTATGACAAGAATCCATCTCATAGGAGTAAATTTTTTCTCATATGGTATGCGGTTAAAGACGAAACCTATCAAAAATAACACAATAATCGTAACGATAAGCAATGGTATCCTTTGATCTTGGAAAAGTCCAAAAGCGGCACCGTGATTTTCAAGGTAAAATAACTTAAATACATTTTTTATTATAGGAAAACCTGAATTTCCTTTTAATGTACTTACGGCAAGCTGCTTTGTCATTTGGTCTGCTCCGATAAGTACCAAAAACAATATTAACCATTTTAAATACCAGACAGCCTTTTTCATTTTAATCCTCATTTCTGTATAGTTTCTATGCTAATACAACAGATAATGCTTCTCTCATCTCATCGTCAGTAACATCTTTTCTGATAACAGCATTTCCGGGTCTGTCAAGCAATATAAATTTTATCTTTCCAGCATCCATCTTTTTATCACTCTTAGATGTTTCTATAATGCTGTCTGCACTAAGTCCACTTACGTAAACCGGGAGGTTGAGTGTTTTAAGCATATCTGTCATACTCTTAAACTCATCCTCAGTTATCATGTCACGTTTCATGGAAATATAACCTGCAGCAACCATTCCAAGTGAGACACACTCACCGTGAAGAAGTGAAAAATTCATGAGTTTTTCTATCGCATGGCCTAATGTATGTCCGAAATTAAGCAATGCACGCTCTCCTTTTTCCGTAGGGTCATTTTCAACAACCATTCTTTTAATATTGCAGCTTCCTGACACAACTTCCTCAAGCACATCAAGATTACGGCTGTTTAATTCAGAAAGATGTTTTTCGATATATGAATAATATTTTGTATCTTTTATAAGACCGTGCTTTATAATCTCGCCAAATCCTGAATAATACTGTTTTTCAGTGAGCGTATTCAGCGTCGAAAGGTTCATATATACTGCTGACGGCTGGTGAAATGCTCCCACCATATTCTTGTATCCTCTGAAATCAACACCTGTCTTTCCACCGACACTGCTGTCAACCATTGCAAGAAGTGTTGTTGGAAGCTGGATGACTTTTATACCTCTAAGATATGTCGAAGCAGCAAAACCTGTAAGGTCTCCTACAACACCGCCGCCGAGAGCAAGTAAAATATCTTTCCTGTCAAATTTTTCTTTTATGAGATGTTCATATAAATCCTCAACGACATTGAGATTTTTAGACTCTTCACCTGCCGGAAATACAAACGAAGTAACTTTGCTCACACATTCAGCAGCTATATCCATAACAGCATCAAGATAATGTGATGCCACGCTGCTGTCTGAAACTACACAAACTTTATGTTCAGCTTCTACCTGCTCTTTTATCACAGAAGCAAGTTTATTGTAATCTTTTTCGATAGTTATATCATAAATTGGTTTATCATCATAATGAACTGTAATCAGCTTACTCATATTTGTCCCCATTTCTGCACACATTTTGGAATATCAGGTTTGTGCCCAGTGTGCACAGACACAAATCTTGAATGTAAAAAAACTTTTCACACTTTAACCTAAGTCGATAACTTTTAATCTAAATCAATAAATAACTTTAGTCTAAGTCAATAAATAACTTTAGTCTAAGTCAATAACT
>JBNMLR010000473.1:0-2478 GCA_050874945.1 Butyribacter sp.
CAAGAATACATCCATAGAGAGTCATATTAGGCAGTACATCATTTTCATTTATCTTTAATGCCTCATCAAGAAATGAATAGCCTGCTCCCTCAGGAGAGACATTCTCATTTTGAAGAAGCATTTTCTTCTTTGTTCCACTGCTTAGATTTTCCTCTATAGTAGTCATTACCGCCTGACCGTAACTGTTCCAGAGACTTTTTTTAAGATTAAAGGAAAATTCAGCTACGATGATACATCCCTCACCGTAGTTCTTTGATACCATAAGTTTGTTATCGTCATCTTTAAGAAGAACCTCATCCTCTTTCAGGTTAAGTTCCACAATGTCCATCTCTATCTCAGACGGCACTGAGCTTTCAAAACTAAACTTCATTGTAGAATTATTCTCCTCATTCCACCCAAAATCAGTAACTATGCGTTTTGTTCTCCCGATATATCCCCTAAGCAGTGTACTGTGAAGTTTTTCAAACTCTTTCTGATAGTTGCTTCCTGTTCCCACAACGAGCGTTCCGCCTTTATCAACCCAGCGTTTTAATACTTTTATATTGGCATTACTGAATTTGCCCGTATTATAATTGTCTATAACTATTATATCAACTGTATCGAGCATATCCTCCTGCTCAAAGTCACTCGAACTCATCTCAAATACTTTTCCGGTGACTCCGTTGTCTGACATTCCGTATTTGTCTGAACCTCCGAGACAATCTGCCATATATCCGAGTTTTGCCGGTGTGTCTGACAAAACTCCGACATAAATGCCCGTGGTATCCGTATCAGCATCAACCACCGTATGTGCTTTCAGATAAATCTTACCTGACCTGTCACATACCGAAACTATATATTCCTGGCTTTCCAAAAGTAACGGAACAACAAATTGAACTTTCTTACTCTCTCCTCCCTCAACGCTAAATGATTTCTGCAGCATTTTAAGACCACTGTTTTTTCCTGTCTTATATGTTATTCTGAATTTTCCCGAGAAAAATGTTCTCCTGCTGTTTATAACGGCACATACTTTCATGCGTTTTCCGTATTTTGTATTGCCTTTATACCCAAAAGAAATCTGTGCAGAAAGCAGTTTAGAACTGATTTCCATAGCTCCGTTTTTCAATCTGACCGTATCTGCTGCCTTTGCCCTGTATTTGCATGGATTTAAAAATATCAGCATTATTATAATGACAATTATCCCTAATCCCGATAATTTATATTTTGACTTCATTTTTTACCTACTCTGTAATATTCACTAATCTGTCTTCTTCCGTTTTTTCCAAAGGAAGTGCTATTGTAAAAATCGTACCATCAATATCACTCTCCACTTTTATAATCCCACCATGTAATACGACTATCTGTCTTGCAATATTCAGACCGAGTCCCGTACCTCCTGTCTGCATTGAACGCGAATCCTCCACCCTGTAAAATCTTTCAAATATGCGTTCAAGACTTTCTTTTGGTATGATAAGTCCAAAGTTTGTCACCCGTATCTGAATTTCTCTTTCAAACTTTTCCACCTCGACAAAAACCCGTTTTCCGTCTTTGCCATATTTTATGGCATTGCTTATGAGATTTTGCACGGCTCTTGCCATAAGTTCTCCGTCGGCATTGATAATGCAGCTTGAAACATTCTGTGAAAGTTCATATTCTAAATCATTCTCACAAAACTGAGGATAAAATTCTTCCACCATCTGTTCTACAAGCTTTACTATGTCAATCTCACTTTTATGAAGTGTTATCTCGCCACTCATAAGTTTAGTGTAGCTGAACAGTTCCTCTATAAGTCCCTGAAGCCTGTTGGCCTTACGCATGGCTATCTTGGCATACTTATTGCGCTCCTGTTCACTGAACTTTTCCATATCTGCCGCTAATTGAAGATAACCTATGACAGAGGTAAGCGGTGTACGCAGATCATGTGCAACACAGGTTATCATATCTTTGTTTGCCTGCAGTACATCTCTTTCTGATTTCATAAGTGTATCTATCTTTTCAGACATTCTGTTTACCTGAATGGCTATCTCTCCTATTTCGTCCTGTCTCCTCACCTCTATTTTTTCTGCTCCCTCCGAAAATGCCATATGAGCTATACTTCCCGATATATAGCCTATATCTGCCGTAAGTTTTCTTGTTATGAGCATAAAATACATTACAAAAAACAAAAACAGGAAAAATAATATAACAAGCATTACAAATATAAGCGTGCTTTTATCCCATCTTCTTATCGCCTGGTAAGTGAAAAAATTTGTCTTTGGAAGATGTTTTCCCGTTTTCCTCCCGACAATCTTCATATCACTTCGTCCATAACCACTGTATGATATGCCAAGTGCCGTACTCAGCATATAGAGTCCCACCCCACACGCAAATTCAGTGATAACGGATAAAAACATACTTATTGCAACATAAAATATCAACTCAGCCCTAAGACTTTTGAATAAACTATGCTTCAATTTTATATCCAACTCCCCAAACTGTTTTTATTATCTTACTATTATC
>JBNMLR010000474.1:0-2476 GCA_050874945.1 Butyribacter sp.
GAAGATATGGAGTACAAAAATATGTCAAATGCAGAACTGGACAATCTTGTATATAAAGAAAAAAACTATGAAGCCATGTGTGAACTTGGAAGAAGATTGTTGTATGGTCTGGATGGCAGAGAAAAAAAGCCGGGAGAAGCAAGAAAGTATTTTAATAAAGCTGCTAAAAAAGGCTGTCTGGAGGGATACCGCTATATCGGTGATATGTATAAGGAGGGAATTTATTTTGCACAGAGCGGCAAAATGGCTGAAAAATATTATCAGCTTGCTCAAGGAATTGTACCTAAACCTCCGATTGAACCTGTACCACCGATTAACCCAACACCCCCGGTTATACCAACACCCCCGGTTACGCCGACACCTTCGGTTGCACCAACGCCTCCTCTGCCTGCAAATAATGTGCAAAAACCGACAACTGCAGGCAGTTCAAACAGCACGAATATGGGAAACAGCCTGAACAATAATGTTGGCACATCGTTTGTAAATGCAAAAGATATGATATTTGACAAGCTGAACAATATCAGGTCTGTATATGGCAGTGGTGATTATGCAGGCGCAGAAGCATTATGTAATGATATTTTAATCGATGTTGAGCAAAAGGTATCAAACGGAGAGATAAGTGCCTTTGATGGTGATGGAATACTTGTTGAAGCATTATGGATATTGGCAAATATATCATTTAAAAAGCAGGATTATCAGTTGATGGAGGCGTATCTGAATTCAAATCAGGTTTTGCAGACATATCCTTACGGATATTATCTTATGGCAGTGAGCCACAGGATAATGGGATTGCCCGGAAATGTTATGAATCAGGATATGTCAATCCTTATGAATGTGAAAGATGCGGGCAGGTTGTCAGTAGAGGAGCGTGGAGATGTATGTATCATGCTGGCGGATTTAGCGTCTGACGGTTTCAAAGCAAATAAGAAACTTAAAAAGTCAGAGATTAAAGAACTGTATCGTATAGGAATGGACAGCGGAAATGAATATGCAAGGGATAAATATATACAGATGAAATAAAAATGAAGTAAGAAAACATTTTAAATATTAGATTTACGGAGGATTACTTATGCAGTACATGGGAAATTCAGGGAACATCTATAATGTTGTGGACAAGCGTATTGCACATGGCGGAGAGGGAGACATAAAAGAAATAATAGGTATGCCGTCACAGGTTGCAAAGATTTTTAAAGAAAAGTTTAGGACGGCTGAGCGTCAGGAGAAGTTAAGCGTAATGATTAAAAAGAAGCTTTCGCCTGAACAGCTTGAAATGATAGCCTGGCCTCAGGATGTGATTTATGACAGCACGGGTTTTGTCGGATATATAATGCCAAAGATTGAAAATAAAAAATCGTTGACAATATTGTATTCTGAAAAGAAATATGATTTGCAGGACAGACTTCTGGCTGCCACAAATCTTTGTGCGGCGATTGATATGGTACATGAAATGGGCAGCATATGTGGAGATTTAAATCCACAGAATATATGTGTAAATCTTGACAAAAATGACAGTGCCAATGAATTTAAGATAAGTCTTGTAGATGTAGATTCATATCATTATGAGACACCGGAAAAGACTTACAGATGCGAGGTGGGACTGCCGGAGTATATTGCACCGGAAATGCAGAAAAAACTGTCGCAGGGATATAGCATCAAAGATGCACCACTTCCTACATATACAAGGGAAACCGATCTGTTTGCGTTGGCTGTGCATATATTTTGTCTGTTGATGGAGGGATGCCATCCGTTTGCCTGTGCAAAAGATTTTGGAGAAGAACCGGAGTATAACATAGGCAGGATGACTTCTGAAAATATGCCGTCAGTGGTAGCACCTCAGCCGATTGAAAATATCAGGGACGGATTTTTTCCGTTTTATGAAAAAAGAAAAGGAATAACGACACCGATATATGCACCGGGTTTTGAGGCTTTACCTCAGAGCTTGCAGGAGCTGTTTAAGAAAACTTTTGTGGATGGTTATCAAAATCCTGAAAAGAGGGTCAGTGCAGGTGAGTGGTATGAAGCGTTATACGAAGTGAGAGAAAATATCACGAAATGTCAGGCAGGGCATTATTATTTCAATCATTTAAGTGAATGTCCGTTTTGTATGCCTGTCGACTTTGATAATCCACCGGGAGAATTGCCGGAGTCAGATGATTTAGGAGGATTGTCGGATAATCCGCCGGAGTCAGATGATTTTGAAGAGACATCATATAATATACCTTATTTTGACAAAAATAAATATAGTTATGTGAAAGACCCTAAAGTTCAAGCCAAAATAATTTTTGCGATAATAATATTTGTAAGCATTATAGCTTGGGGGATTATTACCAGAAATGACATTTTGGATGATACCAATATCGGTGATACTGCACCGAGTATGGAAACTGTCGGTGATCTAAGTAGCATTACCTATAAACAGGCTGTTTTGTATGCAAAAGAGAACTATAAGATTGCTGCATATGATACTGCACTGGAA
>JBNMLR010000475.1:0-2466 GCA_050874945.1 Butyribacter sp.
ATGTATTTGATTCAAAAGAAGATTATCAGAAATACAATAAACAATATTCAAAAGTATATAGTGAAAAAATAGAGAATATACGTTCAGGCGGATATAAACTTTATACTTCAATAAATATGAAGAAGCAGAAAAAACTGCAAAAGGCGGTAGATAACGGGCTTTCATTTAATAAAGAAAAAGATGATGATACCGGAAAGTATGCACTTCAGGGGGCAGCAGTTTGCATCAACAATGAGACAAACTATGTCGAGGCTATTGTCGGAGGCCGTGGAAAGAATGACCAGTACAACAGGGCATATCTTGCCGCAAGACAGTCGGGAAGTGCGATAAAACCGCTTATTGATTATACACCGGGATTTGAGTCGGGTCTGTATTCTCCGTCTACACTGGTAAATGACCACAAATTTACAAACGGACCGTCAAATGCAGGTGGCGGTTATCATGGAAATGTAAGGATAAGAGAAGCAGTAGCAAGGTCACTCAACACGGTAGCATGGCAGGTGCTTGACAATATCACCGTAAAATACGGACTTTCATTCCTTGATAAACTTCATTTCCACAATATAAGTTACATTGATAATGACAATATGGCACTTTCTCTCGGTGGATTTACGGAGGGTGTGCGTGTAGTTGATATGGCAAAAGGATTTTCAACTCTTGCCAACAACGGAAGTTACAGTGACAGGACTTGCATTAAGAAAATAGAATACGTTTCTGACGGTGTTGTTTACAAGAATAACAATGAAAAAGACCAGGTTTATTCACAGGATGCTGCATGGATGATGACAGACGTGTTAAAGGGAGTGTTTACAGAGTCATACGGAACAGGACGCAAATTAAAACTTGATAATGGTCAGATATGTGCCGGTAAGACGGGTACGACTAACTCGAGTAAGGATGTGTGGTTCTGTGGATATACAAAGTATTATACAACTGTAGTATGGGCAGGTTACGACACACCAAGAGCAATGCCTGGTGCTTCTGGTGCTTCAATTCCGGGAGTTATATGGAAAGACTATATGAATGACATTCATAAAAAGTTAGAACCACAGGATTTTACGATGCCGTCTACGATAAGTCTTGCAAAATATGACGGTAACGGAAACATCATAGAGGGAACAGCAATTTCCGGAAGTAAAAAAAGACCATATGGCATGGATTATTTCTCAAAGACGATTTTGTCTGAGAAGGCAGATGAGGTTCAGGTACTTCAGGATAAAAAATATCAGAAAGAAGTTCTGAAAAAACTCAAGAAGTTTGAAAAGAAGTATATAAGCACTATTGCCGATTACTATGATCTGGAAAATGATTATAAGGAACTTACAGACATGATTTCAAGCATTGTGGATGACGATGTAAGAACAGATTATGCGGTAAGGGCGAGAAATAAATATGACTCATTAAAGGATGAGACAGTAAGCTGGAAGAAAGTAGTAAAAGCATATGAAAAGCAGCAAAAAGAGGAGAATGAGCGTCTTGCCGAGAAGAAGAAAAACGATTCAGAGAGAGCTTTGAAAAATCAGATTTACAAGAATAAGATAGAGCTTGCCAGAACAAGAATAAAGAGGATGCACGGTTATGTGTACCAGCCGTCAAATATGCAGGTTCTTATCGATTCGGCAAAAGAAGCGTTAGATGCCTGCAAGGGTTATTCAGAGTATTATAATCTTAAAGCGATGTTTGATATGTATAAGAAAGAACTTGAGGGACTTCCGGTAAAGGGAGAAAGTAACAAGAAAAACCAGACGCCGACAGCTACAAGTGAACCTGTGGCAACGGAAGAACCTCAGGAAGAGGAATAGAGGAGGAAGTGATAAATGGAAGAAAATAAAAATGATATTGACGAACTTGTAAAAAGCATTGACTCCTCTTTTAAGGAGATGTCGCTCAAAGATATAGTTGCCACACATGAGGAGTATTTTGGTGCGGCTTCTCTGACTGACAATGAGAAAAAGGAGGAGAAACCGCCTAAACAGACGGCGTCAAAAAAGCCTGAGAGAGTCAAAAAAATAAAAGATGAAAATACAGACAGGAAAAAAAAGGTGTCAAGGCCTGAAAAAAAGCCTGTTAAAGCTAATCTGAAAAAAATTGAGAATGACAAAAAGGCGGAAAAGCCTGTCAGAGTGCCCGATATGGACAGGAAAAAAATTAAAGCGTTAAATGACAGAGAAATTAAGAATGATGTAGAAAAAGAAAAAAAGCCTGAGATTTCTCCGGAGAAAAAAGAGCAGAAAAAAAGTGAAAGGCTTGAAAAGATAGGACGGGCAGGCGGATGGTTTCAGACTATCTGTTACATGAATATACCTATAATCGGTTTTATATATCTTCTCGTACTTGCAATCAGCAAAAAAACACCTGAGGAGAGGAAAGATTTTGCCAGAGGTTATCTTATCTATAAGGTTTTAGTATGGATACTTGCGATAGTTCTTCTGTATTGTCTGTATAAGATAGGACTTGGCTTTGTAG
>JBNMLR010000476.1:0-2462 GCA_050874945.1 Butyribacter sp.
GCGTCAGAGTTCACATTCTATCTCGCAATTCCTGTTATGTTTGGTGCAAGTCTTATAAAAGTAATTAAGTTCGGACTTGGTTTTTCGGCAATGGAAGCAGGTATATTGCTTGTCGGTATGATAACGGCGTTTATCGTATCACTTTTTGTTATAAAATTCCTTATGGGATATATCAAAAAGCACGATTTCAAGGTGTTTGGATGGTACAGGATTATCTTGGGTGTACTTGTAATCGGCTATTTTGCATTGGTCGGTTAAATTAAATATTAATGTGAGTGTCAGAAGCAGATAGCAATATAACCATCATATCATGGGGTGTGCCGGAATAGTTTTTGACTTACAAATATAAATATAGAAAAAGTATAAAAAAACTGAGAAAAAATAATAAAATAGTTGTTTTGTTGCTTGACATAACATTTGTAACAATGTAAAATGTTATTCGATAGTAGGAAACACCTACTACCCTTTTTTCAATTCATACCTAGGCATCCTGTACCCGCAGGATGCCCCCTTTTTTTATATGGATTTTATACAGTAAGGGGACATAACATCAAAACTTATGTTTTGCCGATGTTGAGGAAATCAAAAATGCCGAAAAAATATAGAAACATCGATAATAATTTTGCTTTGCAAAATTATTGTTCGGCAAAATGCAGATTTTGCCGATGTTGACAAGAACCCGCATAAGCATTATTATATCAGTCAGAGACTTTAACTTTTTTAAGGAGGTGTTCGTATGGATTTTCAGAGGATTGATGAAAATACTGTTCAGTGTAGAATGACAGAGGAGGAAATGAATTCATACGGTTTTGCGATAGAGGATTTTTTTACAAACCAGGAAAGGTCAAGGGAGTTTCTTGAAAGTATCGTTGAGATGGCAGAGGAGGAAATCGGCTATGAGATAGAGAGCGGCATGGTGTCTATGCAGCTTATGCGTATGCCGGACAATTCTCTTACTATCACATTTACTGACAGAGGGGAAGATGCCATTCACAATATGCTCAATCAGATACAAAATCTTGCGGGCATACTTGATGAGTCCAACACTCCTGATGTTGTTGTGAATGGTGTTTTAAAGGAAAAAGATGAGTCAGATGATGAAGATTTGTCAGAAGCAGCTACCGATGAGGTGGGAAATGTTCAGATGGACAAGTTTAGAAATGATAATTCTCTTTCAGAAGATGAGCAGAAGAAAGCGTTTAAGCAGCATTTAAAAGATATTGAAAAGCAGAAGAAAGCAAAAGAGAAGCAGGCAGCGTCAGCGGCAAAGGTATTCTGCTTTGAAACTTTGCACGATATAGAGGTATTTGCCGAGACTTTGAACCTTGACAAAAATATTCCAAGCAAACTTTACAAGGATGTTTCAAATGGAAAATATTACCTGTTTGTTAAAAAAGGTAAACTTAAGTTTGGTGATTATGCAAGAGTCTGTCATAAACTTACGGAATATGCAAAGTTATGTTCACAGCAGGCATACATAGAGCAGTATTGCAAGGAACATTTTGAATGTCTTATTTCTAAAAATGCTCTTAAGATATTGAAAGAATATTAATAAATAAAGTGGGAGTATTGTAGGATAGCATGAGATATAATTATGATTTAGATGATACATCGGTAAATCCGAGAAAGATAATTACCGGTATCCTTATCACCTTAGTTGAGATAGCGATAGTCGTGCTTGCGGCTTTTCTGATAGTCCGCTTTGGTCTTGAAAGCATGACTATGTCAGGAAATGGTATGGAGCCGACTGTAAAGGATGGTGACTCGGTTCTTATAAATAAAATGTCATACAAGCTTCATTCCGTAAAAAGAAATGATGTTGTGGTTTTGAGACAGAACGGAAGTGAGCATAATTATTATGTGGTGCAGAGGATTATCGGTCTGCCGGGGGAAAAGGTCAAAATAACTAACGGTGAAGTCTATATTAACGGAAAAGCTCTTGATGAAAAATATGATTTTCCTCTTATGAAAAACGGTGGACTTGCACTTGAGGAGATAACACTTGACGATGATGAGTATTTTGTGCTCGGAGATAACAGAAATGACTGTGAGGACAGCCGAAATGCCAGTATGGGAAATGTGTTAAAGGGTGACATAGTAGGAAAAGCATGGATAAGGACAAACTCATTTGCCTTTATAAATCATATTGACGGTTTTAAAAAGAGTGACAGTTCGTCATAATCAGAAGCAAATTAATATAAAGTTTTCAGCCGCATTAAAAGCTATAGGTAAAATAAAAATGTCTGTTGTGCCATAAGCGTGGGCGGCAATGGTATTATTGATATGAAAATAAGGGCGTAAATGATAAAGTTTGCGTCCTTTTTTAGCAGGAAGCACCGAAACTTTAGCTTCATGTGCAGTTCACAAAATAAAGTATAATGGAGGGTGGATATGGATATTTCAATTAAGATAACTATAGGGGTCATAATTGTTCTGGTTCTTGTTGTGATAAAGGTGGTATA
>JBNMLR010000477.1:0-2462 GCA_050874945.1 Butyribacter sp.
GACAGAGAGTGCGGAGGAGTTTTCTGGTCATTAAATTATGACGGAACGCCAAAAGACACGACAAAACATACATACAATCAGGCATTTTCGATATATGCACTTTCTACATATTATGATGCCACAAAAGATGAAGAAGCTCTTAAGACGGCTATGGAATTGTTTGAACTTATTGAGACGAAATGCATGGATGATATGGGTTATCTTGAAGCATTTACGAGAGAGTTCATGTTAGAAGAAAATGACAAGCTGTCGGAAAACGGCATTATCGCTGACAAGACAATGAACACGCTTCTGCACGTACTTGAAGCGTACACGGAACTTTACCGTGTGTCAAAAAACGAGAAAGTTAAAAACAGGCTTTTATGGATAACAGATGTTTTTGAGCGCAGGATATACAATCCGGTATTAAAAAGACAGGAAGTATTTTTTGATAAAAACTATAACTCAATAATAAATCTACATTCTTATGGTCACGATATTGAAACATCATGGCTTATCGACAGATGTACCGAGGTGTTAGGTGACGCATCTGTAACAAAAAGAATGGATAAGATTACAAAGGAACTTGTTAAGAAAACATATGAAGCCGCATATGACGGTCACTCTGTCGCAAATGAATGTGACAGAGGGGTTGTCGATGAAAACAGGGTATGGTGGATTCAGGCAGAGTCAATGGTAGGCTTTTACAATGCCTATACCAAAGACACGGACAGAAAAGAATACCTTGATGCGGTGTTTAACATATGGGAGTACACAAAAAAGTACATTATTGATGACAGGGATGGCTCGGAATGGTTCTGGTATGTAAGACATGACGGAACACCCGTCAGGACAGAACCTATAGTTGAGCCATGGAAATGCCCTTATCATAATGGAAGAATGTGTATTGAAATGATTGAGAGGATTGTATAGGCTGTGCCTGCTGCGGGTCTGCTGACATTATCTGCTGCAGACTTTATCTGCTGCAGGCTCGTAAGTTAGTAAAAAAACTTGAAAAATATAAAAGCTTTTGTTTGAGAGATATGATTTTTAATAGGAAAGAACAGCATTAGGAGGAAGAATTATGCATGAGAGATATGCGATTGAATTAAATAAACAGGAAAAGATTTTGTCGAGAAAGAATTTTAAGACGGATTTTTATAACGGTATCTATGACAGATATGAGTATCCTGTTCTTACGAGAGAACATATTCCGCTTACATGGAGATATGACCTTGATGAAAAGACAAATCCTTATTTTATGGAGCGTCTTGGTGTCAATGCCGTTATGAATTCAGGTGCCATCGAGCTGAACGGTAAGTATTATCTTATAGCGAGAATAGAGGGCAATGACAGAAAGTCATTTTTCGGAGTTGCCGAGAGTGACAATGGAATTGATGGTTTCAGATTTTGGGATTATCCTATACTGCTTGATGATACCTGCAAGGATGAGACAAATGTTTATGATATGCGTCTTACAAAGCATGAGGATGGATATATCTACGGAGTGTTCTGTTCAGAGAGCAAGGACAAGAGTGTAAATGACCTCTCGGCAGCAGTTGCAGAGGCAGGGATAGTAAGGACTAAAGACCTTAAACACTGGGAGCGTCTTGACAATCTTAAGACACTTCGCTCGCCACAGCAGAGAAATGTTGTTCTTCATCCTGAGTTTGTAGATGGAAAATATGCATTCTATACAAGACCTATGGATGACTTTATCGACACCGGTTCAGGCGGTGGGATAGGTTTCGGACTCTGTGATGATATATGCCATGCGGTTATCGACGAGGAGCGTATGACGAGCCTTAGAAAATATCACACGATAACTGAAGCCAAAAACGGAGCAGGTGCAACCCCTATAAAGACTGATAAGGGGTGGATTCATATCGCACACGGTGTAAGAAATACGGCGGCAGGACTCAGATATGTTATCTATGCGTTTGCGACTGCACTTGATGACCCGGGAAAAGTAATAGCAGAACCGTCGGGTATGCTTATCGGACCAAGAGGTGATGAGCGTGTGGGTGATGTATCAAATGTTGTTTTCACAAATGGAGCTATCGTAAATGAAAATAACGAAGTATTTATATACTATGCTTCAAGTGACACAAGACTTCATGTCGCAACAACAACGATAGATAAGCTTGTGGACTATGTGTTTAATACGCCGGAAGATCCGGGACGTTCAGTTGAGTGCGTGGCACAGAGATGTGAAATGATAAAAAAGAACCTTGAGATATTAAATGGAAAATAAAATTGACTAAACTTAAATTGAGAAATATTTTTTACCAGATTTAAGAAGCTTAAAAATTAAAAAGAGTTTGACGGATAATGTTACAAAAAGCAGAAATCATGTTGTTTGCACAACATAAGTGCGAACAGTAAAGAAATCAGGAGGATAAGATTATGTCAGAGATTAAAATGATAAGTCCGGCTGTAAAAAATGTTCCGTGGCAGGATAAGCCGGAAGGACTTAAAGGTGC
>JBNMLR010000478.1:0-2457 GCA_050874945.1 Butyribacter sp.
ACCCCAAAGTGCATCAAAGTCAACAAGATTTACAAAACAAAGTCCCGTAAAATCTCTTTTGGCGATTTCTATTGTCTGCTCCATACCGTGAACGCTTGACTTTGAACGATTGCTCTCGGTGATGCCCTCTCCTGCAAATATATCATTTATCTTTCCTACTGAGATAACATCAAATCCTGCATCCTTAAGCGAGTTGAGAACAGTGCGTCCTGTCGGTTTTAAAGCATAATCATGTCTGTTGCTGGTTCGCACAAACTCGCCTTTTTTACTGCCTGTATATGGTCTTGCAATAACCCTGCCGACACGCCATTCGTCTCTCATGGTAAGTTCTCTTGCTATCTCACAATATCTGTAGAGATTGTCAAGTCCCATCGTTTCTTCATTGCCACATATCTGCATGACCGAATCAGCAGAAGTGTAGACTATCAAAGCTCCTGTCTTTATCTCCTCCTCGCCGAGTTCATCCAATATAACAGTACCGCTTGCGGCTTTATTTCCTATTATCTTTCTGCCTGTTCTCTTTTCAAGCTCTGCGATAAGTTCCTTTGGAAATCCCGTCTCAGTAAATGTGATAAACGGTTTCGTGGTATTTATCCCCATCATTTCCCAATGACCTGTCATAGTATCCTTGCCATTGCTTCTTTCATTCATCGCAAAATAATATCCGAGCGGCTGTTTTTCCGGTGCGACCTGTTTTAAAGGTTTAAGATTGGCAATCCCCAGTTTTCTGAAATTAGGTATGTCAAATGTTTCAACGGACTGTGAAATATGTCCAAGCGTATCTGCTCCTGCGTCATCAAACTTTGCCGCATCTGCCATTTCACCAATACCCATCGAATCAATAACTATCGTAAAAATCCTCTTATATTTAAAACTCATACTATCCCTCATTTCTGAACAACTTACCACGAAGTTGTATAAAAACTATTTGTTTTCCGGACAGCAGATAATCATATTTTCCTGATGCCATCATACTAAATCTGCCATGCGTTACCCGCCTGAAAGTCAGTGACACGATGCACTACTCAAGATTTTCCGGTCCAAATCCCTCCGGAAGTATATCTTTTAATTTGATGACCTTTATGTCTCCGGCTGAATTTCCAAGAACTATCTCAAATTCCTCAGGGTCACAAAATTCCATCATAACCTGTCTGCATACACCGCATGGCGAGCAAAAATCATAATTTTCCTCACCCTCTTTTCCGCCGACAATGGCTATTGCCCTGAAGTTTCTCTCACCATCACTTACCGCCTTAAAAAATGCCGTTCTCTCCGCACAGTTTGACGGTGTGTATGCTGCATTTTCAATATTGCATCCTGTGTATATTTTTCCTCTTTCAGTTAAAAGTGCTGCTCCTACTTTAAAATGCGAATATGGTGCATATGCCGAATGTCTTGTCACTGATGCCATTACTAAAAGTCCTTCTGCGTTCATAAATATTAGTCCTCCGATTTTTTCATACTTTCTTTTTTATTTTATACCTTTTTTAAGGGTATTTATCTGTTTACTGTTATTTTTAACTGTTATCCCTTTTGATAAGTTCTCTTACTGCTCCGACTGCTGTCTCTATTGCAGCCTTTGTGTCATGCACCTGCACATTTGAAAGTCCTTTTTTTGCTCTCTCCTGATTGGCAAGCACTAAAAAACACGCACCGACTCTCACCCTGAGATAACTTCCTGCAATGAGAAGTGCCGCCGTTTCCATCTCTGAAGCAAGACAACCCATCTTTATCCATGCGTCCCATTTGTTCTTAAGTTCATATCCGACCGGCATAAGCTCCGGCTCATGCTGACCGAAAAAAGAATCCTTACTCTGAACTACTCCGACATGATATTTTAATTTTAAATCTTCTGCCGCCGTTATCATTGCATTTATCACATTTATGTCTGCTACCGCAGGATATTCTATAGGTGCATATTCTTTTGAAGTTCCCTCCATTCTTATAGCTCCGTTTGCGATAATTATATCACCACCGAGTACATCATCCTGCATACCTCCGCAGGTACCGACTCTCAAAAAAGTATCTGCCCCACAGGCTGCAAGTTCCTGAAGTGCTATCGCTGCAGATGGTCCGCCTATCCCTGTCGAGGTGACACTCACTTTAACTCCATCAAGTTTTCCGGTATATGTAACATACTCACGGTTGTCTGCGATAAATTTTGGCTCATCTAGAAAAGCAGCTATCTTTTCACATCTTTTTGGATCTCCCGGCATTATGACATATCTTCCGACATCATCTTTGCCGACACCCGTATGGTACTGTTTTCCTGAGCCCTCACTATAATCGACCATATCCATTCCTCCTCCCTGTATTTATGATGTACTCTTGGAATTTTCTGAATGAAGAATTTGAGAGTACATTATGTTGTCACTAATTATATTTTACTAATATATGACGATACGGTCAATCACTTTTTACTAAACATTATTTTCTGCTATACATAAACGATTTTCA
>JBNMLR010000479.1:0-2457 GCA_050874945.1 Butyribacter sp.
CATAACTGTAATCCTATAAAATTTAGTCATCAACATATAGCCCGACAGCTAATGTCAAGTTTGCAAGAAAAAAGACTTTCCGCAAAACAATACGGAAAGTCTTATATTATATAAAGGTACCTCCCGGACTGCACTACAGTCAGGGACGGCTCTTACTTATCTTAAGTACCGCGGTACCACCCTGATTTTCATGTGATATATTATCATTTTCATGCCTGTGCATGAACAACGATAAAAATATATACATAAACTCTTAATTTGCGGATAACGGTCGCTAAATCCGTCACTGTCTACTAAAATATCACATCAGATGTAATAAGTAAAAATACAACTTCAACAGTGAAGCTCCTGTGGGAAATTCATCATAAACCGTAACATAAAGATGCTTTCAGCCGGGGACATCTTCTCTCTGAATGAATGACATATGACTACTTTACACATTCACAGCTTTTAAAATATATAACACAAATATATTTATGTTAAACATAACAGCTTTAACGCAGACTATTCTATCACATCTGTTTTAAAACTTCAACTATCTTTTCAAATTTCATTCCATGTGATGCTTTTACAAGTATCGCATCATTTTCTTTTACTATGTCCTTTAAGTTGTCAACGGCTTCATCTCTTGTGGCAAAATAATACAAGCCCTCTGTTTTTCCTGCCGCCTTTGCACCGTCATAGTATTCTTTTGCGAGTTCTCCCGCACACACGATACAGTCAATACCTTTATCTGCGGCATACTCACCGACCTCATAGTGAAGTTTTCTCTCATCACTTCCGAGTTCAAACATATCGCCGAGTATTGCAACTTTTCGCTCCTCTGCCTCTGCAAGCACATCAAGTCCCGCTTTTGTTGATACAGGATTTGCATTATAACAGTCATCCATTATCGTAAATCTGTCCGTCTCCACGATACTGCTGTGACCTGATACAGGCTTAAATGCAGCCACTCCTGCCGCTATCTGCTTTTCATCAAGTCCCAGTTCAAGACCTATGGCAACTGCCGCAAGAGCATTTGATACCATGTGGTGTCCCGGAACATTTACACGAAGTCTCATTTTTCCTTTCGGTGTAACTGCCATAAATACTGTTCCTGCAAGACCTTTTGACTCTACCTCCTCTGCATATATGTCATTCTTTTTGTCAAATCCAAAGAAAACAGGCTCTAAACCGTTTACCTCTTTAACAGTGGCAAGCTTATCATCATCACCGTTAAGAAATGCCTTTCCGCCATCTTTGAGATAATCAAAAATCTCCGTCTTTGCCTTAAGCACTCCGTCCCTGTCACCTAAGTTTTCAAGATGGCACTGACCTATGTTTGTGATAACGCACATATCGGGCTTTACTATCTTTCCAAGCCTTGACATTTCGCCAAAGTCACTTATGCCCATCTCAACGATGGCAAGCTCATGTTCTTCCCTGAGTCTGAACAATGTAAGCGGCACACCGACCTCATTGTTAAAATTGCCCTGTGTCTTTAAGGTATTAAACTTTTCAGACATAACTGCCGCAAGCATCTCTTTTGTCGAGGTCTTTCCAACACTTCCCGTGATGCCAACTATCTTTGTATTCATTACCTCACGGTAATATTCGGCTATATCTTTTAATGCCTGAAAGCATGACTTAACTACTATATATCCTTTTTTTTCTGAAATATTTATGCTGCTTTTATCAGGTTCATCCTCAGACAGACAAACAACGGCACCGTCCTCATATGCCCTGTTTATAAATTTGTTGCCGTCAACTCTCTCACCTTTTATCGCAACAAACATACAGTCTTTTTCAACTTTTCTGCTGTCAGTAGTAATCGAAGATATTTCTATATTTTCTATGCCTTTATCTGCATAAAGTTTTCCATTACAGATTTCGGATATTTTTTTTAATGTAAGATTTTTCATTATGACTAAAATTCCCTTCTAACAGTTCAGCCATAAAAAGATAATTAGCAATACAATGAGCTTGTTCATTGTATGCTAAATTCTCTTTTTATGGCAGAATAGCCTTTCATTTCCAAAATGAAATAAACAAAAGCTGCATAGCAGCGACTGACAGCTTGCTGCCAGGTTTATGAATGTAGGAAATTAAAGGCTGAACTGTTTATATCACAGTGTCTTCAAATCACCTTTTCCATAATGACTGTTCGTGCCGGGTGCCGGAATTTCTTCTGTCTCACCATTATATGTGGCAAGTGCCTGTGCGATAACCTGCTCACACAAAACTCCATACTCGATTCCAAGAACTTTTGCTTCCTGTGGCAAAAGACTTGTCGCAGTCATACCCGGAAGTGTATTTGCCTCAAGACAGTACATATTGTCATCTGCATCGAGAAGAAAATCTATTCTCGCATAAGAGCCGAGTTTAAGTTCTCTATACACATCTATGGCATATGTCTGCATTTTGTCCGTTATCTCATCTGAGAGCGGAGCAGGGCAAACATCCTCTGCCATTCCCGGC
>JBNMLR010000480.1:0-2456 GCA_050874945.1 Butyribacter sp.
ATCATTGCCTTTCCTGTTAAAAGATTCTCTCTGTTATTCTCATAATGGTCAAGAATATCACAGACAAGTGAATTGATAGTATTATCATTGCCAAGAACAGCTTCCATCTTACCAAGTTCACGCTTGCTTTTCTCAACTACTTCTCCATCAGCATTTTCAGCCATAACATCATATTCACTATCAATCAACCTAAGAGTATCTTCATCAAGGTTAAGCTTGATAACCCGGCTCTCGTAATAAACAGGTCTTGTTGCTCCATCCTCAACCGCCTGTGTCATATCATAAATATCAATATACTCACCAAATACTTCACGAGTACTGCGATCTTTTGATGAAATAGGAGTACCTGTAAATCCTATATATGTAGCATTAGGCAAAGTATTTCTGATAATTCGTGCCGTTCCAATTTTTATCTTACCAGTTTTGGCATCAACAGTTTCTGCTAGTCCATATTGTCCTCTGTGTGCTCCATCCGCCATAACTATAATGTTGTTTCGCTCCGACAAAGCTTCGTGAGATTCTTCAAACTTCTGCATTGTAGTAAAAATAATACCATTTGCCTGTCTGCCGGCAAGCAAAGACTTTAAGTTTTCTCTGCTTTCAGCATGTATCGGCTCTTGTCTTAAGAATTCTTTACACTTTGCAAATTGCCCATAAAGCTGATCATCAAGATCATTTCTATCGGTGATAACAACTATAGTCGGACTATCCAATGCTTCTTGCAACAAATGTGCATAAAATACCATAGAAAGTGACTTACCACTTCCTTGTGTATGCCAGAACACGCCTCCCTTACCATCCGTAACAGTAGCGTGTTTTGTGGATTCAATTGCTTTTCTGACTGCAAAATACTGATGATATCCGGCAAGAATTTTGAATGAGTTAATACCCTCATTTGAAAAGCAAATAAAGTTCTTTATAATATCAAGTAGTCGTTCTTTCTTGAACATCCCCTCAAAGAAAGTATCAAACTGTGCAAACTGTGTATTCTCATAATCTCCATCTTTCGTTTTCCATTCCATAAAGCGGTCTTCACCTGAAGTGATTGTACCTGCTTTAGATGTCAACTGGTCGCTCATAACGCAGATGGCATTATAAATAAACATAGATGGGATTTCTTGCATATAATTACGGAGCTGTCTATATGCTTCGGAAGCATCCGTTTCTTCACGAGAAGGAGATTTCAACTCAACCAATACAACCGGCAAGCCATTTAAAAAGAGAATTACATCAGGACGCTTATTACTATTTTCAATGAAAGTCCACTGATTCGCTATGATAAATGAATTATTGTCAGGATTTTTGTAGTCAACAAGATAAACTATAGAGGAACGCTCCTCTCCAGCTACAAAATATCTTACTGGAATTCCATTTTGCAAATAGTCCATAAATGCAGCATTTTTCTGAACAAGCTCTCCATTTTCAAAATTTTTAAGCTTGAATAAGGCATCCTGAATAGCGTCATCAGGCAGATCTCTGTTCAAACGATACAGAGAATCAAGCAGAACTTCCTCATATAATGGATTGTAAAAATCTCTTTCTATATCTGGGCCATAAACATATTCATATTCTAAATCATTTCTAAATAGCTCTATAACTGAATTTTCATAATTAGCTTCCGTAAATATAGTGGACATATGAATCACCTCTACTCTTTTTCGTATATAATTTCTTTTATACGCTTAGCTTCTTCGCTATTACTATTTTTACATATCATGTAATAAAAATCTCTAACATCAGCATCCTTTAAAATATATGTTACCTGATTGTTTTCAAGTGCAATTTTAAGTAATTTACATTTTTGATCTTCTGACCATTCTTTAATCTCTGACATTTGTTCAATAATCGAATGTGTATTAGCAAAATTGCTACTATCTTCAAGTTTATCAATTAGTTCTTCTTTTTTTAGTTCTTCCTCACTTTGACCTCTTGTTTCATCTAACTTTTCAGCTATACAATCAAAATGAACATCTTCTAGTATTTCATTTGTAATCGTCCTATCTATTTATTTGCTGTAATAACTGTTCAAGTGTTGACCCTTCTGTGTAATCAGCCGGTGCAAAATATTTTATACGATTTTCATCAAGCATTCTAAATACCTTTGACTTGTCTTTTGTTTCAGAATTATATACACCTATTGAATGTCCTCCATTAATATTGACAAGTTTCATACACGGAATATCTGTATCACTATCACCAATATATACCATATTTCTAAATGGTATATATTGGTTAGGCTCAAAATATGAGTTAACAGCTTGATCATTTATATCAAGAACACCTTTTTCTATTCTAAATAAGAATTGCGTTTTATTAGTATAATTAACAACCTGAGCTGGCCATACTGCCACTCCATCCTCATCAAAATAAAACGAACTAGCATAGATTTTTTTGAACTTAGTAGCCACCTTAGTTCCTTCAATCATTTCTTTTAACCCTGAGACTAACTATTAGAA
>JBNMLR010000481.1:0-2455 GCA_050874945.1 Butyribacter sp.
ATATTAACACATCATTTTTAACTTTTGCTATCTGCATTTTTCACATATTATTTTTTATTTTCTGTGTAATTCCAACAACGAACATATACCTTTTAATGAGATTTAATGAGATTTCAAAATTCTATACAAAATCAGGCACTATTTTAAGATTACTCTTTGTTACATTTTACTTAGCAAATATTTCACTAAATAATACAGCACAATAAAAATTCAACGGCTATTCGCAATTCACTCTTTTACTTCCTCAATAATACCAAAAAGAAGCTGATGTCTTAACTTCTATCCATTCTGTCGTTAAAACATCAGCTTCTCTCTTGCCCTCTGCTTTGCACTCTACACACTAAAAGCTTGAGAATACTTATTCTACATTCAAATGCTTCTTTGCCTTAAAGAAATCTCTTGTTTCTTTTACGACCACACCGCTTAATGCAAAAATTGCTATCATATTTGGCAGTGCCATAAGTCCGTTAAATATATCTGCGATTACCCATACTGCACTTACTGTCATGTAAGGTCCGATAAATACAGCAAGGATATATACCCAGCGGAATACTTTTACTTTTTTCATATTTCCGTTTGTGAGATATTCAAGACAGCGTTCACTGTAATAATCCCATCCGAGTATCGTTGTAAAAGCAAAGAATACAAGACAGAGCATCAATACAAATGCTGATACTTCCGCCGGAAACGGAAGTCCCTGCTTAAACGCATAGGTTGTCACCTGAACACCCTCAAGTCCTTTAACTTTCCATGCTCCCGTGAGCACGATTGAAAGTCCTGTCATCGTACAGATGATTATCGTATCAATAAATGTTCCTGTCATGCTGACAAGTCCCTGCCTTACAGGTTCATGTGTCTGAGCCGCTGCCGCCGCTATCGGTGCACTTCCAAGTCCTGCCTCGTTTGAGAATATACCACGGGCAACACCTTTCTGCATTGCAACGAGCATACTTCCCGTCACACCGCCTGCAACTGCCTGCGGATTAAATGCAGCTTTTACGATTATCACTATGGCTTCAGGAATTTTTGTGATATTGCATACGACAAGCATTACTGCAAATATAAAATAAATTATCGCCATAAAAGGAACTACTATCTGGCTCACACTTGCAATTCTCTTAATTCCACCTATAAGCACTGCTCCAACGCAGAACGCAAGGATAAGTGATGCGATTACTACCGTCCATGAATATGTACCTATTCCAGGGATTGATACCGTATGTGCTTTATCCGGGTCAAAGAAGTTCTGAACAGCACTTGATATTCCATTTACCTGACTGAATGTTCCTATTCCAAAAAGTCCTACACAGACTCCGAAAAATGCAAATATTTTTGCGAGCCATTTAAATTTCTGACCCATTCCAAGCTCTATATAATAAAACGGTCCGCCAAGACTGTGGTTATCTTTATCGACCACTCGATATTTGACCGCCAGAAGTCCCTCAGCATACTTTGTTGCCATTCCGAACAATGCAGTTACAACCATCCAAAAAAGTGCTCCGGGTCCTCCAGCTCCAACAGCCGTTGCCACACCTACTATATTACCTGTTCCTATTGTCGCACTCAATGCGGTACACAGTGCCGCAAAACTTGATATTTCACCTTTGCCGCCCTCTTCATTTTTAACCATCCACTTTAATGCAAGTGGAAGTCTGCGAAGCTGCAAAAATCCAAGACGAAATGTAAGCAAAATCCCCCCTGATATGATGATCACCATAAGGGGAACTCCCCAGACGAAATCGTCAATGTTAGCTAATATCTTATTAATACTATCCCACATGATTTTCTCCTTTTGTACATAATTTAATATTTTTTACACCAAACTAAATTATACGCAAAAAGAGTGTATCAGGCAAGAACAATTTTTTACTGCACTTTCACAGGCTGTGCTGAATACCTGTTATTCTCCTGCACGCTGCAATTTCCAATCGGATGCTGCCGTCTGCAATTCGACAAGTTTATGATACAATCCTTTCTTCTGCATCAGCTCATTGTGGGTACCGCTCTCGGCAACTACACCGCCGTCAAGAACAACAATTTTATCAGCACTCTCAACCGTTCTCAGTCTGTGTGCAATAATAAGAACGGTCTTTCCCTGAACCAGATTAGTGATTGCCTCCTGAATTTCAGTTTCATTATCAACATCAAGTGAAGCCGTTGCCTCGTCAAGAAGAATTACAGGCGCATCTTTCAAAAGAGCGCGCGCAATTGACAAACGCTGACATTCACCGCCAGAAAGAGTTGAGCCGTTTTCACCGATAACTGTCTGATAACCGTTTGGAAGTTTTTCTATAAAATCGTGGCAGTTAGCAGCCTTTGCAGCTCTGACTACATCTTCATCCGAAGCATTTTTGCGGCCGACTCTGATATTTTCCATTATAGTATTGTTAAATAATACAACATTCTGGAATACTATCGAAAAATCTTTCATCAAAGCTACCGAGTCAATCGGAGC
>JBNMLR010000482.1:0-2450 GCA_050874945.1 Butyribacter sp.
CTTTGACCTCGACGGCACGCTGGTAAATACACTTGATGACCTTGCCGGTGCGTGCAAAATTTTGTTAAAAAGATATGACTTTGATGCTCAGTGGACTATGGACGATTATCGCCAATTTGTCGGTAACGGACTTAAAAAATTAGTTGAGCGTGCTTTTGACCACACTTTGAGTGAGGATGAACTAAATGCTCGCTATGCCGAGTGTAAGGAGATTTATGATACAATAAAGCTTGACCATGCCCATGCCTATGACGGCATAAAAGAACAACTCGGTATGCTTAAGGAAAAGGGCATAAAGCTTTGCGTTGTTACCAATAAACCTGATGTGGCAGCTAAGGGGATGGTAGAGCATATTTTCGGCAAGGGCTTTTTTGATGTGATTATCGGCTGTGTTGACGGCGTACCTACCAAACCCGACCCGACTACAACAAAGCAGGCTCTCGCCGCAGTGGGCTGTAAACCCAAGGAGGCTATCTATTTCGGCGACAGCGAGGTTGATATGCGTACTGCCCATGATGCAGGTATAGAGGCCGTGGGTTGCTCATGGGGATTTAGGTCTTTTCAGACCCTTTTTGCAGAGAATCCATCTGTGATTATTGATGACCCAAAATACATATCAAAATTATTTTAATTTTTTTAAAAAAACTGTTGACATTCGTAGAATCATTTGATATAATTCTATTCGTTGAGCGAGAGTGGCGGAATCGGCAGACGCGCACGTTTGAGGGGCGTGTGGGGCGACTCGTACGGGTTCAAGTCCCGTCTCTCGCACCAAAATAAGCAGTAACCATTTGGTTACTGCTTCAGACTGTAGAAAAACCCTGATACGGCGAAAGCTGAATCAGGGTTTTGTAATATAATGTGAAAATTTTGAGTAAATACACCGGGATATGGTTGTCCTTTGACTTCCATATTGCCAGCTTTTTTAAATTCATACAGGCGAATTTAAGCCTAACCCATTTTGTTACTTGGGATAAGCCTCGATACGGAGTATATCGCATTGCATGCTTTTCTTTTGCGTCTGCAAATACTCTTTCGATTTTTTCTTTTCGCAGTCGATACAGTTCTATGTATTTATCTGTATGCCTGATATCTTCGCACTTGTCTATGTAATCTGCCCAAAGGTGTCTCGTTACCACTTTGGTCATATTTTTTGAGTTTGTGCATTTATCTCTTAATTTGCAATTCTTGCAAATGTTTGGGTCACTTTTGTATTCTCTGTATCCGTCTCTGTTTGTTGTACTGTATTTAAGCGGTGCATTGTTTGGGCATATGTAGCAATCAAAATATTTGTCATATACATATTCGTACGGTTTGAAAAAGCCTTGCTTTGACATTGGTCTTTTGTACGCTGTTGATAATATTCTTCCGTCATCAAATATTTTCTTTGCTATGTGTGGTGTTTTGTATGCGCTGTCTGCTACTATGGTTTCTGCTTCGGGAAAATCTTCTGCTAATTTATCATATACTTTGTCAAATGCTACACTGTCGTGTACATTGCCCGGTGTTACTTCTGCTTCTAATACAAAGCCGTGCTTGTCACAAACTGTATGTGCTTCATAAGCAAATTGTCTTTTGTGTTCTCCTTTTACATACAATCCGCTTTCAGGATCTGTAATACTTTCCGTTATCTCTTTTGTTTCAATTTCTTCTTTCTTTTCAAACGGCTTTTTACCGTGCAGTTCTCTGTCTTCGTTGATTTCTTCAAACAACTCATCGGCATATATTTTTGCTGCAACAGGCACTTGCTTTTTTATCTTCTTTTTGTTGTTTGCATTTGCTTTGATATGTGTTCCGTCAATGAATACTGCTTCCGGTGACAAATATCCTGCACTTGCAACTTCACTTAATATCCAACCGAAAATATTATCTACTGTTTCTTCTGTAAATCTGTGCTTAAACGCATAACTTACTGTGCTGAAATGCGGTGTTTCATCAAGCAGACTGTATCCTAAAAACCAACGATACGCTATGTTCACTTTTACTTCATCTGCTGTTCTTCTAAGTGACGGTATTCCAAACAAGTGTTGTATCATCACCATTTTGATAAGCACAACAGGGTCTACGCTCGGTCTGCCGTTATCTTTGCAATACAAATCTTCAACAAACTCATAGATTTTGTTGAAATCTACTGCTTTATCTATCTTTCTTAACAAATGATTTTCAGGCACTAATGATTCTGTGTCGACTATTTCGACTACGCCTCTTTTAATTTCATTTTCTTTACTTATCACTTTATCACCGCTTCATTTTTTCTACCTCTATTTTACCATTTCTTGCCCTACTAAACAACAAAAAAGGCTCGATTTCTCGAACCTTTTTCGACATGCTGATAGGAGGCAATGCCTCCTTTTTTATTCTATGTAATTTCAACGCTAATAAAGTTTCAAAATTAAACTTTATATCGTATTATATGAACTGCCTTTTTTAATGAATAAATATCGTCATTA
>JBNMLR010000483.1:0-2445 GCA_050874945.1 Butyribacter sp.
ATAATAATCTGTAGCTATCCTTTTCCTCAATAATGTGAATAATCTTTCTTTCATTGAGTATCTTTTCGATATTATCTTTTATAAATTCAGGCTTGATATTACTTGTCCGAATTTCATCTATCGGCAGCCACACCAATTTTTCACCGTCATCTGTCACACTCTTGCATAAGCTAATATCATCATCAGGAATTTTCATACGATAATAAAATTCTATGGTATGACAGTCAAGTCCGTCAATATTCCCGCCGAAGCCTTTAAAAAAGTTTTCACTTACAACTGCAATAGATTGTACTTCTGCATGAATACCTGTTTCTTCAAAAACTTCTCTTTCAATACAGGCATCTGATGTTTCCCCCAAATGAACTCCTCCGCCGACCATATAATAATAATCATCGACAGCACATTTAACAAAAAGCATTTTATTGTCATGCAGTAAAATTCCTCCCGTGCGGTATCTGAACCAGTTATTTTCCTTTGTAAAACAACAATCGTATTCCATATCTTCCTCCTAAGTTTTTAATGTACTCTCGAAATCTTCTGAACAAAAAATCCAGCCAAAAGTATTCGTTTTTAGAAGATACCAAGAGTATATTTTATAATGCTGATGTAAAAATCGCATAACAAGTCATTATTCACCCTTAAGCTTAACAATAACTGCTGAGCTATATATCAAAACCTGAATTTTATCAAACACAGTCACCGACACACTATATCAGTTTATCACATTTTTATCTCCTGTGAATATATTTTAATAAACTTTTTTGTAGATGATTGCGAAACTAATTATATGTTGTGTTAATTGCACAGATATAACAAATAATATCGTCGGCACGCTCTCGCTATGTTGTCATTCGTAGCAGTACATAAATCAGCAAAAAACGCTGATTAAGTGCTGACGATGACAAAAATGCCGACTAACACTATTTGTTATACCTGCACAATTTAATCAAGGTTTATGATAGTTTCGCAAATGCCTAAAACTTTTTTGTATCGAAAGGAGCAATTAATCATGGACACCACGACAAACGGACAGACACCCGATATAAACGAAACACCCATGCAAAATAATGATAACATAAGCAACGAGGGATATTTTCAGGCATTTGTAACAAGCTCAGTCTCAGGCAGACCTGTTGAAAATGCTTCGATTGAGATAACATACCCTGATTTCAGCGATAGTGCCATAGATAACCTGACAACTGATTCTTCCGGAAAAACACCAGTCATAACTTTAAGGACTCCGCCGCTTCAATACAGTATGACACCTCTGAGCAACCAGCCTTACTCCGTATATAATGTGCTGGTGCGTGCAAGAGGTTATGAAGAAATCGAGATAGCAGGTACGGAAGTTTTGCCCGGAGAAACCTCTATACAAAACATAAGCCTTATTCCGATAGATGAGAGCGAGCCTGAAAGTGCGGAGGTATTTGTTATTCCTCCACACACACTTTATGCCGAGTATCCGCCAAAAATACCCGAAGATGAAATAAAAGAAACCAATGAGTCAGGCGAGGTTGTTCTCAGCCGTGTGGTAATCCCCGATGGAGTGCGAATTTTACAATTTTTTTCTATTGGATAATGATATGTTCGCATACATAAATTGCTCTTTTGAGATTATTGCCGGAACTGTCTCTTCACAGCAAACCCATTCTTCCTTATTTAGATTTACCCTTTTATTAAGTTTATAATTTATTTTTCTGGTCTTGCCCTGTTGTAAAACTCCCGTGTAAATTTCATTTTTTAAAATTCTTCTGACCGAATAAGGTTTCCATACAGATGTTTCTGAACTCGTAAAAGAAGTTTTATAATTGCTGTTGTGTGCTTTTTTATACATATACGGTGACAATATCTTTTCTTCATTAAGTGCTCTTACGATTTTTTCAGCAGAATATCCTGCAATACGCATATCAAATATCCGTTTCACGACTTTTGCCGCCACATCATCTATAACAAGCCTGTTTTTATCACTGTCAGACTTTTTGTACCCGTAAACCGTAAATGCACCTATATATTTTCCACTCTCCCTTTTTACTTTCTGTGAATACCTTACTTTACATGATATATCTCTCGCATATGAATCGTTTAACAGATTTAACAAAGGCACTGTTATCTTTCTCTCATGGTAATCCGCCTTGTCACTGTCATATCCGTCGGCAACAGAAATCACACGGATGTTGTTCATCGGAAAATAATATTCCAGCAACCTGCCTGTCTCGATGTAGTCTCTCCCAAGTCTTGACAGGTCTTTTACCATAATACATCTGACATTATTTTTTTCAATCCACCCAAGCATTTTTATAAAACCCGGTCTGTTAAAATTCGTACCGGTATATCCCTCATCAACAAACTCAGCAATATGTTTAAAACCGTTTTTCAAAATAAACCGTTCAAGTAATTTTCTTTGATTTTCCACACTATTAGTAGTATTACTAATAGTGTTATAAT
>JBNMLR010000484.1:0-2442 GCA_050874945.1 Butyribacter sp.
AGGTTAAGCAGTCAAGACAGCAGAGAGCAAACAAGGATTCAAGAAGTGCAAAACAGAGACATGGCAGAGATCGTGACAGAGACATGGACGATGATGAAATGTTTACACAGAGCAGAAAGAAGAAAAAAGATCCAAATCGTAAGGGTGCTTTCATCAAGCCTGAACCTGTAGCAAAACCACAGGAGCCTGAAGATGGAATCCGTACTATCACACTTCCTGAGAAGATGACTATCAAGGAACTTTCTGACATAATGAAAGTAACACCTTCAACAGTTATCAAAAATCTTTTCATGCGCGGTCAGGTGGTAACACTCAACCATGAGATAACATTTGAGGAGGCAGAGGAGATTGCTCTTGAATATAACTGTATCGCTGAGATGGAAGAAAAGGTTGACAAGATAGCAGAGATTCTTAAAGAGGATGAAGAAGACGAGAGCCTTATGGTTAAGCGTCCTCCGGTAGTCTGCGTAATGGGTCACGTTGACCACGGTAAAACATCACTTCTTGATGCCATCAGGGAAACAAGTGTAACATCGAGAGAAGCAGGCGGTATCACACAGCATATAGGTGCTTATGTGACAGAGATAAACGGTGAGAAGATAACCTTCCTCGATACACCGGGACATGAAGCATTTACTTCAATGCGTATGCGTGGTGCACAGTCAACAGATATAGCTATCCTTGTAGTAGCGGCAGACGATGGTGTTATGCCACAGACTATAGAAGCCATCAGCCATGCTAAGGCAGCAGGTGTAGAGATAATCGTTGCAGTAAACAAGATTGATAAGCCTAGTGCAAATATCGAGAGAGTTAAGCAGGAGCTTACAGAACATGGTCTTATCGCAGAGGACTGGGGTGGAGATACGGTATTCGTACCTGTTTCGGCCCACACAAAAGAGGGTATAGACCAGCTTCTTGAAATGATAATCCTCACAGCCGAAGTGCTTGAACTTAAGGCAAATCCAAACAGAAAAGCAAGAGGTGTCGTTATCGAGGCACAGCTTGATAAAGGACGCGGACCTGTTGCAACTGTACTTGTTCAGAAAGGTACGCTCCATGTCGGAGACAATATCGCAGTTGGTGCTGCATATGGTAAGATAAGAGCGATGATGGATGACCAGGGTAAGAGAGTTAAGACTGCACTTCCATCAACACCTGTTGAGATATTGGGACTTCATGATGTTCCTGATGCAGGTGAGATATTCATGGCAACAGACAGCGATAAAGAAGCAAGAAACATTGCAGAGGTATATATTGAGCAGGGAAGAGAAAAACTACTTGATGATACAAAATCAAAACTTACGCTTGACGGATTGTTCTCTCAGATACAGGCAGGAAACATCAAAGAACTCAACCTTATCGTTAAGGCTGATGTGCAGGGTTCTGTTGAAGCCGTTAAACAGAGTCTCCTTAAACTCAGCAATGATGAGGTTGCCGTAAGGATAATCCACGGAGCAGTCGGAGCCATCAATGAGTCGGATGTATCTCTTGCTAGTGCATCAAATGCGATAATCATCGGATTCAATGTAAGACCTGACAATACTGCGAAAGAGATAGCAGACAGAGAAAAAGTAGATGTAAGACTTTACAGGGTAATCTACAATGCTATCGAAGATATTGAGTCAGCAATGAAAGGTATGCTTGACCCTGAGTATGAGGAGAAAGTAATCGGTCATGCAGAAGTAAGACAGACATTCAAGGCATCAGGTGTCGGCGTGATAGCAGGTTCTTATGTGCTTGACGGAAAGATTGAGAGAAACTGTAAGGTAAGAATAAGCCGTGAGGGCGAGCAGATATTTGAGGGCGAGCTTGCATCACTTAAGAGATTTAAGGATGATGTTAAAGATGTTGCTGCCGGATATGAGTGTGGTCTTGTATTTGAAGGATTTAATGACATCAAGGTAGAAGACCAGGTAGAAGCATATATCATGGTGGAAGTTCCTAGAAGCTAGTATAACGAAAATTAAATTTTTGATATATTGAGCATGAATGTGCTTTCGAGAGTGCAGGTTTGTTCAATATATTAAATATTCGTTGTATTAGGAGGTTGTCAATACTTCACACATATGATGTGACAGCAATGTTTGTGTTTCACACAATATAAAAGAATAGGGGGAATTTATATGAGAAAAAACAGTATAAAATATTCTCGTATGAATGGAGAAGTTCAAAGAGAGATAAGTAAGATTATTTCAAGAGACATTAAAGACCCGAGAATACATCCTATGACATCTGTTGTGTCAGTGGATGTGACACCGGATCTGAAATTTGCAAAGGTGTTTGTGAGTGTTCTTGGAAACGATGAGGATAAGGAGAAAACAAAAAGAGGGCTTACAAGTGCCGCATCACACATACGTTCGCTCCTTGCTAAATCATTAAATCTGCGCAACACACCGGAGCTTACGTTTTTGATAGATGACTCTATTGAATACGGTGTAAATA
>JBNMLR010000485.1:0-2438 GCA_050874945.1 Butyribacter sp.
CTAATGTCGATGACAAGCTGAGAATATCGGGGTTCTGGGTGCTTATAATAAGTAATACGATACCGTTATTCTCGTTCGTTCTCTCAAAAAATCCGGGTGGTATGTCAGATCTTCCGGTCTACCTTATGCCAATAGGAAATATCTATATGATACTTGCATTGTTGTTCAGCTACCTTATAGACTATATGAAAGTTTTTAAAGATGATGTTGAACGGCAGGTATTGTTGAGGATGGCATACACCGACTCTATGACAGGACTTTACAACAGGGCAAAATCAATGGAAGAATTTCAGCTTATGGACAGAAGTGATATGCCCTACTGCGTTGTGTGGCTTGACTTAAATTATCTCAAAAGAACGAATGACAGATACGGTCATGAAGAGGGGGATATGCTTATCACAAGATTTTCCGGGATACTAAAAAATGCTTTTGAAGATATAGGAACGGTCTGCCGCATGGGTGGAGACGAGTTCTGTGTCATTATCAAAAAGTCGATGAATGATTTAAAAATAAAAAAATGTATCAAAAAAATGCTTGAACTTATCGACGAGGACAACAAAGACGAGCATCGGTATTTTATGCAGACTTCATATGGAATAGCAGGCAGTGAGGAATTTGACATACCAAAGACGGATAGTGTCTGCTCAAGGGCAGATGAGCGTATGTATGAGATGAAAGTAAAGATGAAAGCCCAGAGAACTGATTAGAAATATCAGGGATTATCACGCATATGTACGGTGAAGTTATGCTAAAAATTTTCCGTATAAACACATAAGTGTGTATGTTATCAGAATAGTGTTAAAAATCGCATTAATAATTATAGACGAACCAAAAAAGTGCTTATATAATGTAATCAAAGTTAAATAAATGGGAAAAAAAGAAAGGAGATTTCTAATGAAAGTAGCAGACGGATTTTGGTTAAGCAAAAAAGGTTATAATGTAAACTATGCTTCACAGGCATACAAAGTTGAAACTACTGAAAATTCGATTAAGGTTCTTGCAACACCTTATACGGTTATGAACAGAGGTATGACTCTCGGAGGACCAAACCTTGAGATTACATACAGCTCTACTTCAGAAAACATCATCAAAGTTCACATTGACCATTACAGAGGAGGTCTTGACAATATTCCCCGTTATGAACTCAATGAGGACACAGGATATACTCCTGTTATCGAGAGAACAGAAGATAAGGTCACACTTACTTCAGGTGATACAAGAGTTGAGATTAAGATCGGTGATGACTGGGATGTTCAGTTCTATTACAAAGACAGACACCTTACAGGCGGTGCATGGAGAGCAACATCTATCATTTCTGAGAGCCAGTTCACGGCTAATGCACGCATGAACCTTCAGGAAGATGATGAGTTCTTCAACTATCCGCAGGACGCACACACAACATATCTCAGAGAGCAGTTAAAGACAGATATAGGTGAGTGTATCTATGGTTTCGGTGAGAAGTTTACACCGTTTGTAAAGAACGGTCAGACAGTTGAGACATGGAACTGTGATGGCGGTACCTGTTCAGACCAGAGTTATAAGACAGTACCTTTCTACATTTCATCAAAGAGCTACGGTGTATTTGTAAACAGCTCAGACAAAGTTTCATTTGAAGTAAACTCTGACACTGTATCAAAAGTTACATTTACTGTACCGGGCGAGGAACTTGAATACTTTATCATCGGTGGAGAAAACCTTGAGCACGTTCTTGAGAACTACACTACACTTACAGGAAAGCCTGCACTTCCACCTGCATATACATTTGGTTTATGGCTTTCAACATCATTCACTACAAGCTACGATGAAAAGACAGTTATGAGCTTTATCGACGGAATGAAAGAGCGTAAGATTCCGCTTCAGGTATTCCATTTCGACTGCTTTTGGATGAAAGAGTATGAGTGGTGCAACTTTGAGTGGGATAAGGATATGTTCCCGGACCCTAAGGGACTTTTAGACAAGCTTCACAATGAAAAGGGTCTTGAAGTATGTGTATGGATAAACTCATACATCGGACAGCAGTCAAAACTTTTCGATATAGGAAAAGAAAAGGGATATTTCATCAAGAACCTTGACGGAAGCGTATTCCAGTCAGATATGTGGCAGCCGGGTATGGCTATCGTCGATTTCACAAACCCAGAGGCTTGTGAGTGGTTCAAGGGATTACTTAAAAAACTCTTTGATATGGGTGTAAACAACATCAAGACAGACTTTGGTGAGAGAATACCTACAAAGTGCAAATATTACAACGGCATGGACCCTATCAAGATGCACAACTACTATACATATCTTTACAACAAGTGTGTATTTGAAGCTCTTGAAGATTACTACGGAAAAGATAAGGCTTGCCTTTTTGCAAGAAGTGCAACAGTAGGCGGACAGAAATTCCCTGTTCACTGGGGCGGTGACTGCTACGCTGAGTATTCAGCAATGTCAGAGAC
>JBNMLR010000486.1:0-2433 GCA_050874945.1 Butyribacter sp.
CCTGTCGACAGAATGACTTTCATACCCCTTGCTTCCATAGAGAGCTGTTTACTCTCTCTTTCCTGCACATTACTGTCTGCTATAACTACTTTTAACTGTGTATCCCTCATATTACACTCCTTTTCGATATACTAATCCTCTACCCACTATCTTTCCCCACACTCTATTAAACAAAATACACTGCTGTTTTACAAAAAATAACCTTTTAGAACAGCTTTATTTCATATTATACTCACTAAAATGGAACACTTATGTATTTAAAAAGGAATTGAAATGGAATTTTTAAATATATTTTGACAAAAGTGCCATTCTTTCTTCCGCCCAACTGTACTCTAACATATATTCTCCCAAAAATTTTTCTGCTGCCTTTTCATCTCCATCCACAAGGTCGTAAAGGTCACATTGAAATTCCGAAGTATTTACACGCTTTACACCTCTTGCTGACACAAGTATATGCTCTATATTGTTTTCCTTTAATTCTTTTTCAAGTGTTTTTCCAATCTTACTGCATAAATTCTGTGTGTACTGGTCATTTGGTCTTTCTTCCCATAAAGTACCTATTATCTGGTCTGTCGTGACTGTTCCGCCACGCCTGTCGACAAGCAGTGCCAGAAGTTCTTTTGCCTTGTGGCTTTTAAACATGATAGGCTCATCATCAACAAAAACGTCAAAATGTCCGAATGTTCTTACAAAAATATTTTTCTTTCCTCTTTTTGAGAGAAGTCTCGCCGTTTCTACGGCATACTCAAGCTGTTCACTCGAAAAAGGTTTAACGAGATACGCCGCCGCATGAAGTTTTATCGCTTCATACGCATATTTTTCATAACCCGTTATATATATCAGCATTATGTCCGGATTTATCTTCCTGAATATGTTTCCGAGATTTATGCCGTCTATTCCCTGCATCTCTATATCAAGTACAGCTATATCTATCCTGTTTTCCCTTACATACTCTACTGCCTCGTCTGCATTTTCAAACAGTCCCTCGACTTCAAGTTCAGGTATGTTCTTTGCCTCCTGCATAAAGGTCATTAATGCAATCTTCTCGTCATCCACTACAATAGTCTTCATCTGCATTCCTCCATATCTTCAAGCAATATCCTGACTCTCGTCCCCATGCCTTTTCTGCTCTCTATCTCAAGTTCAGAATGACACAGTTTCATCAGTCTGTGTTTAATATATGATACCCCTCCAAATTCTTCTAAAAACTTTGTATTTTGTTCTTCAAAGCCTATACCGTTGTCCTCAATGAAAATCTCTGCACGGTCATCTTTTAACTCTGCCGTCACTTTTACTTCTGCTTTCTTTTCCATATCATTTTTAAGCGGACGCACTCCGTGTTTTATTGAATTTTCCACAATAAATATAAGTGACATTGCCGGTATCTGATAATTTTTAATCTCCTCCGGCACTTCTTTTATCTCTACATCAATATATGAAAATCTAGCCATCTCAAGCCTTGCATACGCTTTAAGGTGTCTTACTTCTTCCGTCAGGCTCACTGTACGCCTGTCATCACGAAGCGTGTTCAAACGATATTGCATATAATCAGACAGATCATTTATCATCGAACAGGTATCATCCGACCCCGTAATAACTGCTCCTTTTATCGTATTTAACGCATTAAAAACAAAATGTTGTCCCAGATTATCTAAAATATAATCTTTATCTTCTCTGCCATAACCGCTTTTTTCTTTTATGGAATTTTTGTATGCGGCATCTGAAATGACCTCTCCCTGCTCTTTTATCGTATCACCTATAAGCGAAAACAATTCTTTGTAATTTACGGGTTTTGTGACATAGCCGTTCATACCTGACTCTTTCGCTTTGTTTCTATCCTTTGCAAAAATATTTGCCGACAACGCATATATCGGGACTTTTTCCGCATCATTCCTCTTAAGAGTCCTTATTTTCTTTGACACTTCATATCCATTCATGTCGTACATATTTATATCTAAAAAGACCATCTTATACTCATTTTCCAATGAACTTTCAAATCTGCCGATTCCTTCCCTGCCGCTCAGTGCCGTATCGACAACAAGACCTCTGTCCTCCAATATCGTTTTGACAACAAACAGATTTGTGTCATTATCATCAACTATAAGTATCTTTTCATTGTTAAATTTTCCATACCCCTCAATCTCATCCTCTAATGCATATTTCATAATGTCACCCCTTTTCATTCGACACTATTTTATTAAAAAATATTCGTAACGGTCAAGAATTTTTTTCCTTTACATGACCATCCGTATGCCACCTTTCGACAATATAAATCCTTTGCCGTAAATGTTCTGCAGGCATACGCCTTTATCCGGCAGTTTCCGTCTCAACTCATAAATCGCATTATATAAGTTGGATTTTGTCCTGCCGTCATACTCTCCCCACATTTTTAAACAGATTTCCTCAGTAGATACTATCTCATCCGTGTTATAC
>JBNMLR010000487.1:0-2419 GCA_050874945.1 Butyribacter sp.
GAGTGATAAAAGTCCCGAAAATTCAAGGTTTTGCCCCTTTTCTTTCCATGTCGTTATCTTCTTTTTTCCCTCTCCTCTCACACCCATGTTTCCCTGCAAAATATTTGCAGACACTCCTGTTAAAAACAATTTTTCCTCGGCTCTTGTCATTGCGACATAGAGCATCCTTACTTCCTCGGCAAGTGCGTTTACTTTTATCCTACTTCTTAGGAAATTGTTAAACAGACTTTTTTCCGTGTACATAAGTTTAAGATTTACATAATCAGTTCCGACACCATAGTCCGAATTTATTATTACCCTGTCCTTTGCCTCCATGAGATTTACGCTTTTTCCAAGTCCTGACACAAATACGACCGGAAACTGAAGTCCCTTACTTTTGTGCATTGTCATTATTCTTACTGCGTTCATGCTCTCATTATTTACCGACGCTTCTCCAATATCGAGAGCCGCCTTTTTTATGTTCTCGACAAAATGCGTAAACTTAAATATTCCATGATGCCCGTTTGCCGCATAATCTCTTGCCTGTCCCAGCAAAATATCGAGATTTGCCGCTCTCTTTTCCCCCGCCGGCATTGCCGACATAATATCATAAAAATCGGTTTCATCATAAATTGTCTGTATTATCCTGTCAACCGGAAGTTCCTTTGCCAGCTCACGATAATAATTTAATCTTTTCATAAAATCTTGCAGTCTGTCTGCCAGCTCATCCGCTTCTTTTTCATCAAGAACTATATTTGCCGTGTACTTTTCCGTACCGTCTTCTTTTCTCACCGTCTTTACAAAAAGGCTCATTGCATCCCAATAATCAAGTGTTCTCGGCATTACGGCTATCGCCGCAAGTTCATCATCACTAAGTCCCACTAAAACCGAGCGAAGCACTGACACAAGCGGTATATCCTGTCTCGGATTGTCTATTATCCTGAGTAGATTTGTCATTGTCAGAATTTCTATCGACTCATAAAATCCTGCTTTCGTGCCTGCCGACACCGGTATTCCCATATCGGACAATGTTTCAAGAAACGGCTCTGTCCATCCCTGAACGCTCCTTAAAAGTATTACAATATCACTGTATGTAACTCTGTGGTATCCCTGTTTTCCCCATACATAAAGCGGATTTTCTCCCTGCACCATCTCAATTATTTTATTTCCGATAGCTACGGCTTCAAGCTCTTTATCCATCATTCCGTCATCATTATCTGCTTTTTTGTCAATAAGAATAATTGACGCTTTTTCTGCCGTTTTTTTGTCTGTCTCCTCGTAAACTCTCCCCGGTACAAGCCTTGCCGCTTCGTCATACTCAACACCGCCAAGACACGGCTTCATTATCTTCTCGAAAACAGCATTTGAACTTTCAAGCACACAAGCCCTGCTTCTGAAATTCTGCTTTAAATCAATTCTATGCTCCTTTGTTCCACCAGCAAGACTGTAGCTGTTATATTTATCCATAAACAATTCCGGTCTTGCCAGTCTGAAACCGTAAATGCTCTGTTTTACATCACCTACCATAAACATATAAGGAGCGGCGGCAGGCTCTCCCGAAATGCTGGTAAGTATAAGCTCCTGAACATAGTTGCTGTCCTGATACTCGTCCGTCATTATCTCCTGATAATACTCCCTGAGCTCCTCCGCCACCTTGCTTGGAACGACCTCTCCGTCCTCATTTTCACTCGTCAGTATTGCAAGGGCAAAATGCTCCATATCGTTAAAATCAATAACCCCGTCCTCTCTTTTCCTCATCGAAAACGCATGGATAAAATCAATCGTCAGCTTAACAAGTTCCTCCACGGCAGGTGCCATCTCATTTAGTTCCTGTATCTGCTGTTCCAAAGTTTTATTGAAAAATTTCTCCTGAAGTTTTATCATTCCTCCCTGACTTGAAAAATAAGAGTCCCTGAACGCACTTGCCATGTCCTTTTTCTCTGCATCGACATTATCTTTCTTTGTAATTCTGCCCTTATCCATCCTTGAAACTTTTCTAAACGCCGCAGACAATTTTTCAAAACTTTCTGCCTTGCATATATCATCAAACTGCCTTATGTCATCCTCAAAAGCGGCTCTGTATTTTGCCGGACCGTCAGGCTCATCACATATTTTTATTGCCTTTTCGGCAAGTAATTTATATGAATTTACAAGCTCCTTAACATAACTTACAAGCTCGCCTATCCATTTAGTATTTTCAAGTTCCTGCACATTCTGACATTTATATATATCTGAAATCGAATTAAGCCACTTTTCAGGCCACGGGTAACTCATGGCTTTTCCGTATAATTCAAGCACAATCGACTCAATCTTACTGTCATCACGGCCGTGAGCAAACATTTCTGAAAATAAATGAAACGCTGAATTTTCATTATCTTTTTCCGTTTCATAACGCTGCTCGATTAGCTCAGCAAGAATTTCACTCTGAGCAATCTTCATA
>JBNMLR010000488.1:0-2403 GCA_050874945.1 Butyribacter sp.
CCTTATCCTGCAATCCCTTTTCCAAGTTTCCCCGTATACAGCTGGTAATACTTACCTTCCTCTTTTATAAGTTCATCGTGTGTTCCACGCTCTATTATCCTGCCCTGTTCAAGAACCATGATACAATCACTGTTTCTTACGGTTGAAAGTCTGTGAGCGATAACAAATGTCGTTCTGCCTTTCATAAGTCCGTCCATTCCCTGCTGAACAAGTTTCTCAGTTCTCGTATCTATCGAACTTGTAGCTTCGTCGAGTATAAGTGCAGGAGGGTCTGCAACCGCCGCACGTGCTATCGCAAGAAGCTGTCTCTGTCCCTGACTTAAGTTTGCACCGTCACCGGTGAGCATTGTATCGTATCCGTCAGGAAGTCTTGTTATAAAGCTGTGTGCATTTGCAAGTTTTGCTGCCTTTACGATTTCCTCGTCTGTCGCATCAAGTTTACCGTACTGTATGTTTTCTCTTACTGTTCCCGTAAACAGATGTGTGTCCTGTAAAACGATACCGAGCGAGCGTCTTAAGTCATTTTTCTTTATCTTGTTTACATTGATACCGTCATATCTTATCTTTCCATCCTGAATATCATAAAATCTGTTTATAAGATTTGTGATGGTTGTCTTTCCTGCACCTGTCGCACCTACAAATGCAATCTTCTGACCCGGTTTTGCATAAAGCACTATATCGTGGAGTATCATCTTGTCATCATTATAACCAAAGTCAACATGGTCAAATACTATGTCACCTCTCATATGTGCATATGTTGTTGTTCCGTCATCTTTATGGAAATGTTTCCATGCCCACATTCCCGTGTGTTCCTCTGTCTCGATTATATCTCCGTTTGCATCCTCTTTTGCATTGACAAGCTCGACATATCCGTCATCCACCTCCGGTTCTTCGTCAAGAAGCTTAAATATTCTGTCTGCACCTGCCATAGCCATTACGATAGAGTTAAACTGCTGGCTCATCTGGTTTATAGGCATTGAGAACGATTTATTAAATGTAAGGAAACTTACAAGACCACCTATCGTAAATCCGCCAATACCGTTAAGGGCAAGAATACCTCCGACCATCGCACAGAGCACATAGCTTATGTTTCCAAGCTGTGCATTTATCGGCATAAGTATATTTGCAAATTTGTTGGCATTGTTCGCACTGTCAAACAACTGGTCATTTAACCTGTCAAATCCCTCCATGCTTTCTTCCTCATGGCAGAATACTTTGACTACTTTCTGTCCCTCCATCATTTCCTCGACATAACCGTTTAACTTACCTATATCTCTCTGCTGAGCCATAAAGTAAGAACCGCTTAATCCGCCGAGCTTCTTTGTAACTACAAGTGTTACTCCGACCATCACAAGTGTGAGTATAGTAAGCGGTACATTGAGTATCAGCATATAGATAAATACGCTGACAATGGTTATCGCACTTGATATTGCCTGAGGAATACTCTGGCTTATCATCTGACGGAGCGTATCTATATCATTTGTGTAAAGTGACATAATATCTCCATGTGCGTGTGTATCAAAATATTTAATAGGAAGTGTTTCCATCTTATTAAACATTTCTATTCTGAGTCTTTTAAGTGTTCCCTGAGTAACATATATCATAAGTCTGTTATACAAGAATACTCCTATGACACCTGCACCGTAAAATATTCCTACTTCTGTTATCTTTGCAAGAAGTTTTGAGAAATCAGGGTCAGAACTCTTTGACAAAGGTACTATATATTTGTCGATAAGTGTCTGTGTGAACATTGTTCCCTGATTTGTCGCAAATACACTTGCGACTATTCCGACTACCACTATAAGACAGTGTACCCAGTAATACTTGAATACATATTTCATCAGTCTTATAAAAAGTTTGCCCGGATTTTCTATTTTTGCACCCGGTTTTCCCGGTCCCATTGGTCCTTTAGGCATAAAGCATTAACCTCCTATATTATTTTTCATCAAAATCGGCATTGCCGTTTACCTGAGATTCATATACTTCCTTATATATCTCATTATTTTCAAGCAGTTCATCCGATGTTCCAAAGCCGTTTACACATCCGTCCTCCATAACGATTATCTTGTCACAGTCCTTTATACTTGAAACTCGCTGTGCAATGATTATCTTTGTAGTTCCCGGTATCTCCTCGGCAAACGCTTTTCTTATCTTTGCGTCAGTTGCAGTATCAACGGCACTTGTCGAATCATCAAGTATAAGTACCTTAGGTTTCTTTATAAGTGCTCTTGCTATACAGAGTCTCTGTTTCTGTCCGCCTGATACATTGTTACCGCCCTGCTCGATATATGTATTATAGCCGTCCGGCATCCTGTCGATAAATTCATCGGCACAGGCAAGTTTGCACGCTCTTATACATTCCTCGTCAGTGGCATTTTTGTCACCCCAGCGGAGATTGTCAAG
>JBNMLR010000489.1:0-2399 GCA_050874945.1 Butyribacter sp.
ACCTTATCTTATGAAACTGCTCGGTGCTGAGGGAAATGTGCACACGCTTGCGGTACAATATACAAGAATAATAGCGGCAGCGGCGGTCTTGCAGATATTTGGGGCAGGACTTGTCCCGATAGTCAGAAATCTTAATATGCCAATACAGGCTATGGCGGCAACGATAAGCGGTGTCTGTTCAAATTTTGTATTTAACACGATATTTATTTTTGTACTTCAGATGGGAATGAGGGGAGCGGCACTTGGAACGGTGCTTTCACAGGTAGTTACAAGCGTTATAGCAGTTGTGAACATAAAAAAATCAGGTGCATTAAGCAGAGCAGATGTGGATACTATAAGGGGCAGAGAAGAAAAAAAGTCAGGATATATAAAAAAGATTTTTTTAGGCGGTATAGCTTCTTTTGGAATATCACTTCTTCCTACATGGGTGCTTGCCTTGACAAATTATCAATGTCTTTCGTATGGCGGAAGCAGGACGGTTGCCTGTTATGCGGTCATATCGTATCTGATATATCCGGCACAGAGTATGCTCACGGGTATAGCTGACGGAGTGCAGCCACTTTTTAGTATGTGTGCGGCAAAAGAAAATATGGAAAAGAAAGAAAAGCAGATAAAAAGTGCCGTGACAAGGCTTGTAACAGTTGTATCAATAATATTGATGGTGCTGTTGTTTGTTGCCGCACCTGCATTTCATAAAGTGTTCTCGCTCAGCAGTGAAAATTATGAACCATTCGTGCAGGGACTTAGGATAACAGCCGTATCACTATTGTTTTACGGGTTAAACAGACTTAGCATAACGATAATGAACGGAAAGGGACAGCACAGAGAAGCATCAATAATAATTTACGGAGAAGCAATAATATATACACCGATTTTTTTATTTGTACTGCCAAAACTTTTTTTAGTTACGGGAATATGGATAGAGCCGATTGCGGCGGCTATATTGACGGAAGCGGTATGTGTCGTAGGTCAATTAAGGAAGATTAACAGGCATTTATAGAAAGAGTGAAAATATGAATATACAAAAGCTGGCTGAACAGGATTTGGAGAACAACCGTATAGAGATATATGACAAAGAAAATAATCTGTTAAAAGTGATAGAGCCGTATGCGGTGGAAAGCTGCATGAATCCCGGAACATTTAAAATTATGCCGATTAAAATAGAAAAGACGAAAGACAGCATTATCTTTATATCGGAAAATATTAAAACTGAGATAAAAAATCAGGATATAGAAAGCGGAGATATAGGGGTGAAAGTATCTGATTTCATACCGCAAAGACGAGAGGCAAAGAGTAACTGCACTAAATGTACTAACTGTGGCAGATGCAGTTGGTAATTGACCGACCAAATATCCCATGCTATACTTTGGATAGATTTGATAAAAAGGGGGGTTTATGAATGAAAAGTCCCTATGAACTCGCTAAAAATATATTATTGGCAAGTGATGATGATATAAATACCAAAACGGCTGGCGACAAATTTACAAGCATTGCTCTGTACGGTGCTTCTACCCGTGAAAATGACAGACAGGACGAGGGTGACAGCAGTTTTCATCTTGAAAATGAAAGTGGCAGCGGAGATATAACATTATATCGTGTGTTTCCGGGCATCGAGCTTGTTTATAATGATATGCACATGGCATATTGCAACAAAGAACAGCAGCCTGCACCTCATATAATGGAAATAAATTACTGCAAGGAGGGGCGGAGCGAGTGTCTTTTCAAAAGGCATCAATATTGCTATATGTCGGCAGGTGACCTTTCGTTCTGCTCTTTGGACAGCAATGCACATCAATCCGAATTTCCAACATCTCATTATCATGGAATAACAGTAACGATTGATTTTTCGGCTATTACTGAGGAAATGAAAAATGTGCTTGAACTTTTAGCAGTAGATATTAACCGTATTAAAGCGTTATCACAGGCTGATGAGTTTACGATTATCCGTGCAAATGCGACAATAGAGCATATTTTTTCTGAATTATACAAGGTTCCTACAGCCATTCGTCGGGGATATATACGGGTAAAGGTTTTGGAACTGCTTTTAATCCTAACCGAATTAAAGCCTGATGAAGATATTTCTAAGCATACATATTTTCCGGCAGTGCAGATTAAAACGATTAAAGAGATACACACATTTCTTGTGGAAAATTTTTCCGAGCATTATACGATTGATGAGCTTTCAAAGCAGTTTCAGATTTCTCCGACAGTTATGAAAAAGTGTTTTAGGGGCGTATATGGTGATTCGATATACGCATATATGAAAAGGTACCGCCTGCAGGTAGCTGAACGGCTGCTGAGGGAGAGCAATTTAAAAATCGGTGAGATTGCGGCAAGAGTCGGTTATCTCAATCCAAACAAATTTACCTCTGCATTCTGTGCCGAATACGGTGTTCCTC
>JBNMLR010000490.1:0-2395 GCA_050874945.1 Butyribacter sp.
GGTAATATGCTGTTTCTTTTTTCAATGTTTTTCCTTTCTTGAGAAATATGCACTATTTATACCTGCTGCATGACATTCTATGTCTTTCATGTCTGTGCCGTTTTATGTACTGTTTCACCTGTTCCATTAGTTGGGGGCAAAATACCTTTTGACCCCAACATCATTATACATAATGATAAATCCCTTTTATGCAACTTCAACAGAGTTGTCCTGTATCTGTTTAATCACCATCATTATCTGCTTTGCGGTTGCCATATCATTTTTAAACAGCGAAGTGATACTTCCCGCACTTCTGAAAGGTTCTTCAGTAAGCACCTTATTGTCCTCAATATTTCCATTTTTCACAATATAATCAATTATAAGTCTTACAAAACGGTACTGATTTACATTCAGTCTTTCTTCTTTTAAAAACTCATTAAACGCCTTATTTACGGCTTCACGGTCAAGACCCACGATACGCCTTACCATTTTGCCTACCGGTGTATCTCCGTACTCATTTTCATAATCAGCTTTACTTCCAAGCTCCGTCCATAATATATGTTCAAGTGTATCTAAATCCGTACGGGTTAATTTCTCATTATTGCGGAGTTTATGTACGGCAAGTGTGTCCTGATGCTGCTTAAGATAAAACTCAACCTGTTTTTTATAATTTTTCAGATTATTTGCTGCACTTATCGGCTGTCCCTCTACCGATTCACTGATTACATCACTAAAATTCGTATAATAAATATTTCTTTTTATCTTATCTATATATTGAAGAAGATTGCGAATCGATGTCCTGACATAATCGATTTCGATTATTGTGGCATTTTCCCAAAATTCCTCTTTCTGTACTTTTTCAATAACATCTCTCTGTTCCTGAACTGCCGGAATATTATATTTCTTCGACAATAAAACTGCCGTCTTTACAACCGTATCTACAGGTTTGGAAATATTTTTTCTCTGTAACAGTCCGAGATTTATAGTGTGCATCAGATAATCAAATCTCCTGACTAACTCATCGCTCTTTTCAGGCATAACCAACGGTGCTACATGATTTTTTAATTCTGACACGCTATTGGCTTCTAATGACTGCCAATTAACAAGATTTCGATACTTCTCAACATATCGCAAATGCCTTTTAACACGAAAACTGTCATCATTCATATCCATCACTATCTGGTGCATCCCTGCAACAAGATCATTTCTGTACTTTGAATACTTTTCATTTTTCACATTATCCGGTTTTTCCAATTCTCTTGTAATCTGTACTTTCACATTAAATATTTTTTCGGCAAGCGACTCCTGTATTCCTGACTCCGTACCATTCTTAATTGCACGAAAATATTCAAAATTTCTGCACCAGTCAAAAATCAAAAACTTTTCTTTATCAAGTCCCTCGCCAAACAAATCCTTACAAAGCCTTGTTCCTCGACCTACCATCTGCCAGAATTTAGCATAACTTTTAACCTTTTTAAAGAAAACAAGATTTGTAATTTCAGGAATATCAATACCCGTGTCAAGCATATCCACTGAAACTGCTATCTGCGGCATTTTATTTTTATCACTGAAATCATCAATAAGCGAATCAACATACTTGATACTATAATCGATTTCCTTGATAAAATCCCCACCGTATTCGGGAAATCTCGCCAAAAATCTATCCACGATAGCTTTCGCATGGCGATTATTCTTAGCAAAAATAATCGTTTTGCCAAGCTTGTCTCCTCCCTCAACTTTAATGCCTTTGTCAAGCAAAACTGATAAAACGCTGTCTATAGTGTCTGTGTTATACACCCATGTGTTAAGTTCTGAACTCAAAACCGTATCTTCAATCACCGGGTCATCGTCAAAAGTATCTTCAAATTCTTCTTTTTCTTCATCAGACAAATCATTATAGCAAATGCCATTGTCAATAAATTTAGAATTTGTTTCAATCGTGGAATAATTTACAAGATAGCCCTCTTCAACTGCTGTTTCAAGTTCATATGCAAAAGTAGGGTTGCCACGCTCAAGGTCAAAAATCGCATATGTATCCTTATCAACATCTGTTTTGGGAGTTGCTGTCATTCCTATCAGCATAGCATCAAAATAAAAGAATATATCCTGATATTTTTTATAGATACTTCGATGGCTTTCATCAATGATTATCAGGTCAAAATGTCCCGGTGTAAACAATTTTTCTCCGAACTTGTTTTTCTTTTCATCTATCATATTCATCATTGTCGCATATGTAGAAAAAATCATTTTAGAATTTTCCGGGTCGTCTTTATAATCCAACAGATTGCAGCAGGTCAGATCAGGCAGTAAATTTGAAAAATTCTTCTTTGCCTGTCGCACAAGTGCCGTTCTGTCTGCAAGGAAAAGAATATTTTTAATATAATTATGTTTTCTAAGCACATCAACAATGCTGATA
>JBNMLR010000491.1:0-2393 GCA_050874945.1 Butyribacter sp.
AAAGTATTATGCAAAACAGCCGGGCGATATGTTTATCAGGATAGCAGGGAGCAGCAGTTACAGCAGTAAAAATGTAATACTCGTATTTTCAAGCATTTCAAGAAATTCAGTCTGGAGCACAAAAAAACTTACAAAACCGCAGACAACGATAGGGCGCGACAGCCGCAATGACATAGTGCTTGAAAATCCGGGTGTGTCAAGGAAACACGCACTTCTTGTAAATAGTGGCAGCGGCTATGTGATATATGACAACAACAGCGTGAACAGTATTTATGTAAACGGTGAAATAGTGCAGAGGGCAGGCAGCATGGAAGTACATGACGGCGACATAATACAGATTGCCGGCATAACAATGTTTCTCTCGGAAAACAGTGTCATATACCAGCAGGCGGCAGGCGGAGCATCATTGGAACTGCACAATGTAAATAAGATTGTCGGCAAGGCTGATGACAGAAGAAAAATATTAAATCATGTTTTTTGTGACATAGGAAACAATGAGTTTGTAGCCATTATAGGCGGTTCGGGAGCAGGCAAGACCACGGTTATGAATGCGATGAGTGGATTTGACTATGATATTTCCGGAAAAGTTTATTGCAATGGCATAGACCTCAGAAAGAATTTTCAGTCACTTAAAAATATGATAGGTTTTGTGCCGCAGCAGGACATAATATATGAAAATCTCAAATTGAGAAGAATGTTGGAATATACGGCTCAGTTAAAGATGCCGCCGGATACGACAAAGGGAGAAAGAGACGAGAGAATACAGAAAGTCTTACAGATGGTGGGACTTGAGGAAAGAGCAAATGAATATATAAGAAAACTCAGCGGAGGTCAGAAAAAGAGAGCGAGTATAGCAGTTGAGCTTCTCGCAGACCCCGGACTGTTCTTTCTCGATGAACCTACATCAGGTCTTGACCCTGATACAGAGAAAAGTCTTATGAACACGCTTGCAAAACTGTCAAAAACCGAGAATAAGACAATAATCATGGTAACACATACAGTGCAGAACATAAACCTTTGTGACAAAGTCATCTTTATGGGGCCGGGAGGAAAAATCTGTTACTGTGGCAAACCGGATAAAATGTACGAATATTTCGGAAAAGACAGTCTTGTGGATGTGTATAGCGAGCTTGCTTCAAATGTTGATATGTGGAATATGAAATATCTTATGCTTTATAAAGAGCAGCATCTTGACAAGAACACGGAGATACCTGAAGTCAATGAGAATGAAAAAATATCAGACATGATAAAAGACTCAGGAAAGAAAACATCACCGTTAAAGCAGCTTGGAGTTCTTACAAAGAGATATTTTGAACTTGTCTTTAATGACAGACAAAGACTTTTATTGCTTTTATTGCAGCCGTTCATAATCGCTCTTTTGTTAAAAGTAGTGGCAAAAAAAGATGTTTTTAAGATATATGACTCGACACAGTCGATAATGTTTGCACTTGCCTGCTCCGGAATATGGATAGGCTTGTTCAACACGATACAGGAAGTATGTAAGGAAAGACCTATATTGAAGCGTGAATATATGGGAAACCTAAGACTTTGGACATATATATTATCAAAATATATAGTCCAGGCTGTTGTGTGTTTTATGCAGACTACCATATTGACGGGACTGTTTCTGGTACTTATGAAACACGCACCTAAAAAGGAACAGGTACTTCCAACTCCACAGCTTGAGATATGGCTTACGATATTCCTTACGATATATGCGTCTGCGGCATTGGGACTTATAGTGTCATCATGTGTAAGAAACAGTGACAGGGCTATGGCACTTGCACCGTTTGTACTTATAATACAGCTTTTATTCTCAGGCGTATTATTTGAGTTAAAAGGTGCGGCAGACAAAATATCTTACTTCACCGTCAGCAGATGGTCTATGGAGTGTCTTGGAAATATCACAAACTTAAATAAACTGAATATGAAAGTGACAGGAATGCCACATGAACATAATGATTTATACAACCGAGGAGCATCACATCTGACCAATACATGGCTGATATTATTTTTAATGATGGCAGTATGCGGAGTGATAAGTGTAATTGTACTTAGAAATCTTAAGAAAGATACACGATAGGAGGTAAAGGACATGAATAAAAAAAATATGGCAATGCTGGTTGCAATAGCAATGATTTTTTCTTTATTTACCGGGATAAACTTTGGGACAGGAAAAGCACAGGCAGAAGCTGCAGATTTATCAGGAATTATAGCAGCAACAGAATGTGCGATAAATGTTAGTGGAGAAATTAATGGTGGAGAATATACAAAAGATTTGACATATGACAAATATGAGGGTACGGCAGAACCAAAAACAGAGGCAGTTTCTAAAGCTACATTTACTATTAGTGCAACTGAATCTGCTGGTGCTTCTTACTATTATATAGAAG
>JBNMLR010000492.1:0-2393 GCA_050874945.1 Butyribacter sp.
GTCTAATATATATATAATGGTTACCGGAACTGCTTCAGAACTTAAAAAACTCAACACCAAGACCGTAGATCCGTATATAAACTGTCGTGGACTTGATGACGGAACATATTCGATAAGGCTCCAGTGTGATGTGGGAGACGAATGTGAGATAATCAGTCAGCCGAAAGTTAAAGTTCGGATAAAAAAGAAGAAATCTTCCGATAATAAAAAGGATGAAAATGACAAGGTTCAGGCAACGAGCAAACCTAAAGTGACAGCTAAACCTACGCCACAGCCGACACAGGAGAGCACGGATACGGGTGATGACAATAATGATACCGCAGGAGACGAAGAAAACTAAATAAGCAGCAGGATATATAATATTAAATAAAACTAAGCCGGAAATCAGATTTAATGATTTCCGGCTTAGTTTGTTAATAAAATTTATGAATGACAAAATCTAATGCTTCGCATTACTGCGCTTATTATTTTGTGTTTTTCTTAGAACGGAATCTAAGTGTTGAGTCAAGTATCTTCTTACGGATACGAAGATTTTCAGGAGTAATCTCAAGTAATTCGTCAGTATCGATAAATTCAAGTGCTTCCTCAAGACTTAACTTCTTTGGTGGGATAAGTTTGAGTGCATCATCGGCTGAAGAAGAACGTGTATTTGTAAGATGTTTTGTCTTGCATACATTTAATTCTATGTCCTCGGCTTTTCCGTTCTGACCGATTACCATACCGGCGTAAACTTTTTCGCCCGGACCTACAAAGAGAGTACCACGCTCCTGTGCACTGAATAATCCATAAGCGACTGTTTCACCGGACTCAAATGCGATAAGAGAACCCTGCTTGCGGTATGCAATATCTCCCTTGTATGGACCGTATTCCTCAAACATTGTATTGAGAATACCATTTCCTTTAGTATCTGTCATAAACTCACCACGGTAACCGATAAGTCCTCGTGATGGGATAAGGAACTCAAGTCTTGTAAATCCGCCGCCGATAGATGACATTCCCTGAAGTTCACCTTTACGGTTGCTGAGCTTCTGAATGACACTTCCTGAGAAATCGTCAGGTACATCAATATACGCACGCTCCATAGGCTCTAACTTTTTGCTGCGTTCGTCTGTCTTATAGAGAACCTCTGCTTTACTTACGGCAAACTCATATCCCTCACGACGCATATTTTCAATGAGGACTGAAAGATGAAGCTCACCACGGCCTGAAACCTTAAAGCTGTCTGTATTTTCAGTTTCTTCAACTCTTAAACTTACATCATGGTTTAACTCACTGAAAAGTCTGTCGCGAAGATGTCTTGAAGTAACGAATTTTCCTTCCTGACCTGCAAGCGGACTGTCATTTACGATGAAATGCATTGCTATAGTAGGCTCAGAAATCTTCTGGAATGGAATTGCTACAGGGTTTTCAGGAGAGCAGAGTGTATCTCCGATGTGAATATCCGCAATACCTGAGATGGCAACGATAGAACCGATACCTGCTTCTTTGACTTCGACTTTGTTAAGTCCGTCAAACTCATAAAGTTTGCTTACCTTTACACGCTGCATCTTGTCTTTATCGTGATGGTTTACGATGACAACATCCTGATTAACGCTTACTTTTCCGTTGTCAACCTTACCGATACCGATACGGCCTACATATTCGTTGTAGTCGATAGTGCTGATAAGCACCTGTGTTCCGGCATCAGGATCTCCCTCAGGAGCAGGGATGTAGTCAAGGATAGTCTCAAAGAGAGGCACCATGTCTTTTCCCTCTTCCTCCATACTGTAAGATGCGATACCTGCTTTTGCAGAAGCAAAGATAAATGGACAGTCGAGCTGTTCCTCACTTGCATCAAGGTCGATAAATAACTCCAGTACCTCGTCTACAACCTCAGCAGGGCGTGCCTCCGGACGGTCTATCTTGTTAATGCAGACGATAACCGGAAGATTAAGCTCTAAAGCTTTTTTAAGAACGAATTTAGTCTGAGGCACAGCACCCTCAAAAGCATCGACTACAAGTACAACACCGTTTACCATTTTAAGTACACGCTCAACCTCTCCGCCGAAATCCGCATGACCCGGTGTGTCGATGATGTTTATCTTAGTATCTTTATATGTGATAGCCGTGTTTTTAGATAAGATAGTGATACCACGTTCTCTTTCTATATCACCTGAATCCATTACTCTTTCAGCGACTTCCTGATTAGAACGGAAAACACCACTCTGTTTGAGCAGCTCATCTACCAATGTAGTCTTACCGTGGTCTACATGGGCAATGATAGCAATGTTTCTTATATCCTCGCGTTTAATATTCATTATATTGCCTCCATTATTAAAATTTCATACAAAAAAGTTCACAGATATTTATTATATCGAAAAAAGTCGTTATATACAAGATATAAAAATTAACAA
>JBNMLR010000493.1:0-2393 GCA_050874945.1 Butyribacter sp.
CCCTCGTTGATTGAACCAGGAGTTTCAGGAGCTACATGGCTTGAAATTCCGCCTGGGAATGAGAACTGCTTACATAATTTCTTAAGTCCGTCCATGTCCTCGCTGATGTTAGGATATACTTCACTGTAAGTACCCTCTAAGTATGTATTTGCAACGAAGAAGTTTCCGCCGTGTCCAGGACCTGAGATGAGAATCATATCCTGATCGTATTTTTTAATTACACGGTTTAAGTGAACATAGATGAAGTTCTGTCCAGGGACAGTTCCCCAATGTCCTACTATCTTTTTCTTTACATGCTCCATTTTTAAAGGCTCACGTAATAATGGGTTATCTAATAAGTAGAGCTGTGCTGCTCCAAGATAATTAGTTGCACGCCAATATGCGTCCATCTTTTTGAGGTAATCCTCAGTTAATGGCTGCTTTTCAACAACGTCTGTATTTGCCATTTAATTGTCCTCCTTATGTAAATCAAATGTATCCATTTTTTGTCATTGTATCCATTTTTTTTAGCCTATTCAATTCCCAATTCCTATGTAATTTCAAAAAAGTTACCTGAGACGACTTATTTTATCTTTATATCTTGAAATAACTCTCAAAAGCAGTTTAATATCGAGCGGTTTTGCTACATGTTCATTCATTCCGGCTTCAATGGCATCCTGTTTATCTTTTGTAAACGCATTCGCTGTCATCGCAATTATAGGTACTTCTTTTGCATCCTTTCTGTCAAGACTGCGTATCTGTCTTGTCGCTTCATAACCGTTCATTACCGGCATCATCACATCCATGAGTATAATATCATAATAGTATTCTTTTGATGCATAAAAAGCCTCTACCGCTTCTTTTCCATCCTTAGCAAGCTCTACATCAGCCCCGGCACCGTTAAGTACATATTTTGCTATCTCTGCATTTATCTCGTTGTCCTCAACGAGGAGTATCTTAAGTCCTGATAAGTTCTCTAAGGCTTTCTCCTCTTTTTCTTCTGCCACAGCATTTTTATTTATGTCAAGCGGAAGTTCGACAACAAACTCCGTGCCGACACCCTGACAACTGTCAACGGAAATAGTGCCATTCATAAGCTCTAACAGCTCTTTTGTTATCGCCATTCCAAGACCTGTTCCCATATATTCTGTACCTGCATTGTCATTTTCTCTCGAAAAAGGTTCAAATAAGTGTTCTACAAATTCCTTACTCATACCAATACCAGTATCTGATATTGTAAAACGAAATCTCGTCGTCTCCTCTCCTGCATTAAGCTCCTCAATCTCTATCTTAAGGCTGCCATTTGGCTTATTGTATTTAATAGCATTGCTTTCTATATTCTGGATAATCCTCTGAATATGTAAAGGACTTCCTATAAGTTCCTCATGTATTATATTGTGTTTATTTATTTCAAATTCTATCCCTTTTTCTGCAACTGCCTCTGCAAATACATCCCTTAAATTTGTTATTATATCATTTATATTAAAAGGCTCATAAGATAAAATGGTTTTTCCACTCTCTAACTTACTCATGTCAAGCACATCATTTATAAGATTTTTAAGCTGATTTGATGCACTGTCTATCTTATCAAGTGCAAATTCCACTTTTTCAGGCTCGCTGATATTTTCCTTTGCAATCCTTGTCATGCCCATGATTCCATTCATAGGTGTCCTTATATCATGCGACATTCGGGCAAGGAAATTTGACTTTGCATCATTTGCCCGTTCTGCATCCTCTTTTGCCAGTGCAAGTTCTGCCCTGTTTTTCTTTACATGATTAAGCTGTGCAGAACATAAAAATATAACTATCAAAAATGTTGCTGACATACATATTATAATAAAATTTGCATTTTCCCTTATAAACTGTGATATTGAAAAATCCTGTTTTGCATTTGAGTATGTCATCATTGTACGCATTATCTCAGAATCATCCGATAGAAGCACAATCTTATTAAGAATAGATAAAAGAGTAGTATTGCTTCTGTTTGTCGCAATGCTAAGCGGCACCGTACTTGAAAGATTTACTGTTTTTAAATCATCATATTTCGACAGATTAAACACCTGGTCAATACGGTAAGCACTAAAAATCGTGGCTCCGGCATCTCCGTCTTCAACTGCTTTTATACACTCCTGCGGCGTATCATATATAACTAATCTGCTTTTCGGATAATATATCTTTGCATAAATATTCTGATAATTTGACTGCTTTTTTATTGCAATCTTTTTCATTGTCGTATCAGAGTAATTCCCCTTATATGCAGCTACTATAGGAGAATCCACAACCATTCTCGTAACTGAAAAATTCTGTTTATCAGCATACCATTTATCGCCATAGAACGGAAATATGCAGTCGATGTCTTCATTTTTTAATGCTTTTGGCATCTGCTCCAAATTGTCATATGCGTGATATTTATA
>JBNMLR010000494.1:0-2386 GCA_050874945.1 Butyribacter sp.
ATATAAAGACACTCCGCTCTCATCTTTGCCGAATAATCTTTCCAGACCTCAAAGCTTTTCTTTGCCGCTTCAACAGCCTTATTACAGTCAGCTTCATTTCCTTTAGGAACCTTTGCGATAATCTCCTTAGTAGCAGGATTTTCTACTTCTATCATCTCGCCGCTGTCCCCGGCAATCCATTCTCCGCCAATAAATAATTTAAAAATCTCCATATAAATCCCTCCATCTCGTCAGACGGATATTTGCAATCCGCTATGCCGTTCAATAATAGTCAAATGTATATCCTCAATCCTCTATGCTGTTCAATAATAGTCAGGCGAATATCCGCAATCCTCTCCACCGCCTGACAGCATTAAAACGCCGCCTCCAAAATCTCAAGCACATCCTCTTTCGTCAGCGGACAATAAGCCTTGTCAAGTCCTTTTGCCGCTTTTTCTGCCATTATGTCAAATTTAGATTTCTCAGTTATACCAATCTCCCGCAGTGTCTTAGGTATATTCATTGAGTCAAAAAACTCTCTCGTCTTTTCTATCGCAAGATTAGCAATATCATATTTAGGAAGTGAAGCATCTATCCCAAATACATTTACGCCATAACTTACAAACACATCCACTATACTGTCGTCGAGTATTTTTCTCATCCAGTGCGGGATAATGACGGCAAGTCCCATTCCGTGTGTAACATCATAAAATGCACTAAGCTGGTGTTCTATCGGATGACAAACCCACGCTCCCGCTTTTCCGCAGGCAATCATGCCGTTTATCGCCCAGCTTGAAGCCCACATAAGATTTGCTCTTGCGTCATAATCATCGGGAGTTTCAATAGCTTTCTTTCCGTACTTCACACAGGTTTTCATGATTGCTTCCATAAAACTGTCCTGAATAAAAGTGTCACCGCATTTCTGAAAATAAACTTCAAAAACATGGGACATTATGTCTGCTGTTCCTGATGCCGTCTGATATGCCGACACGGTTTCCGTGTAAGTCGGGTCAAGTATTGAATATTTAGGGAACATACATCTGTTGTCAATACTTATTTTGTCGTTTACCTCCATATTTGAGATGACCGCATAAAAATCCATCTCCGTTCCCGTTGCCGCAATAGTAAGCACCGTAATAACAGGAAGTGCATCTTTAATCTTTCCCGTATCTACAACCAGATCCCATGCATCACCGTCATACTTTGCACCGATGGCAATGCCTTTTGCACAGTCGATAACACTGCCGCCGCCAATCGGTATTATCACATCAATATTCTCACTCTTACAAATTTCAACACCTTTTCTGACACTCTCAATCTTTGGATTTGGCTCAACACCGCCAAGCTCTACATACTCAATACCAAAATCCTTAAGTTTAGATACGGCTGTGTCAAAAAGTCCGTTTTTCTTAATACTGCCGCCGCCATAAACGATAAGTGCCTTTTTTCCGCACTCAGCCGCAAGCCTGCCAAGATTTTCAATCTGTCCTTTTCCAAAATAAACAATCGTAGGTATGTCATAAATAAAATTCTGCATCTGCTTCCCTCCTCAGCCTGTAATTTCATATGTTTAATAACTAATTTTTACGAATGACTGCAAACCAGCCGTCAGGCTGAATTTTACAATCATTCTCAAAAATTTATTTTGTAAATGCGGCATACATATCGTTGTAAATCTTGTTTGTTGCCTCATCAAGATTTGCCGCATACTCACTGTTGTTCCAAGACTCCTCAGGTATTGACAATGCCGTATCACGAAGACTCTCGTCAACCTTTTCCCAGCCTGCCTTATTTGGTGATGTTGACGGAATTTCAGTTCTTATCTTACAGTCAACCTCCGCATCAAGAATATAATTTATAAATTCATTTGCAAGCTCCTGTTTTTTGCTGTTTGCAGGAATACATAGATTGTCTATCCACTTGTAACTTCCCGTCTCAGGGAAACATACACCTATATTGTCATCTTCCATCTGTGCAAGTGCTATATTTCCATTAAAGATATAGCCTAACTTACATTCGCCGGATAAAAGCATTTCCTGTGTTCCCTCAAATTTAAGACTGTAGACATTGTCTTTAAACTTCTGAAGTCTTTCATCCGTCTTTTCAAGTTTCTTTTTATCTGTCTCATTGAGACTGTAACCAAGACTCTGGTTCACCATGCCGATTACTATCTTGGGGTCATCAAGTACGATTATTGATGACTTATATTCAGGTTTGAACAGAATATCAAATCCCTTTACATCTTCTTTCACCTCGCCCTTAACATAACCTATCGCAATCTCACCCGGTGCAAACGGAACACTGTACTCATTGTCTTTGTCATAAAACTGTCCGAGATACTGCTCATCAAGATTTTTATAATTTGTAAGTTTATCCTTATCAAGTTTTGCAAGAAGTTTCTGCTCTA
>JBNMLR010000495.1:0-2381 GCA_050874945.1 Butyribacter sp.
AATATATCGTATATATAAAACAGGCTGGTAAGCACAGACATATATGCTTACCAGCCAACTATTATCATAGAAGTTCCTATTTACAGACTTTTATTCATAGACTCTGTTTTTGTCGTACAGGGTCACTTTCCTTTGTAATGTTTTCAGCAAACTCATTATACACCAGAAAGCCCTGTACGATATTTTTTTTATGAAAAGTTGTAAAGTGGTGTACAAAGATTAAATACATTTTTGCAGTCCAATTACCTATTCCTTTTACAGATGTTAAAGTCTTGATAATTTCCTTATCATCCAACCTAGGAAGTTCTGATAAATTAATTGCATCAGATACTATTGCGTTTGTTAAGGCACGAATATAAGAAACTTTCGCGGCAGAGGTGCCGATGCTTCGTATTTGTTCGTCACTTAACGAGTTTATAGCTGTTACTGTAATGATTCCAGAACACAAATCCTCAAGTCGGGCATATATTTTTGCTCCTGCCTTAATTGAAAGCATTTGTTCTATAATTTCATGAACTAAAAATGCATAACCATCTTCATATGGCTTATAGCTGATAGTACCTACTAGTGAAATGACCCGTGCTAATCGTTTATCCCTTTTACATAAATACTGTATTGATTCGGACTCTGGGGTTAATGTGATAGTGCTTGGCATATCAAACCTCCTTTTAGTTTTTATTCGGATATATCTTTAGAGCTGATTGTTTATACTGGTAGCGGTTGTTGTCGTTTCATCATCATATCGAAGTGCTGGCCTTGTCCCATGTAACGGAATATTTTTTCAAATATCCTTCGGCAACTATCAACATCCATGCTGGTATGGATGAAATTTAACCCATCGGATATGCGATCATTGCTCGTGCATAAATATTGCAAAAGTGCTGCGGCTTCATACAGCTCTGAACAGTCCTCAGTACCATCTGGAATTTTCAAGCGTCTTGCAAAGATTCCTTCAAAACTATTATTGTCTACTCTCTTTTTTTATGATATTTAATACAACCATTATTGTTGTTATCACAATCCCTGCAGTAAAACCAAAAACATGTGTCAAAAAGGAACTTTGATTATCATTAGCAAAAACAAAGAACATCAAAACCACTAGTAAATCAAGTCTGAACTTTTTCAAATTAAACATATCTGGAAAACGCAGATAGCATACCAAGAATGCTGCTATCAATGCATATATCCCACCTGATGAACCACCACCATAATTTACATCACCATAATGAACAATGAGAGAAAATGGAATTTCTGCAACGGCTCCTCCAATAATAAATATTAACAAAGTTTTCCACTTACCAATAAACGGACTCAATAATGAGCCTACACATATAAGTCCAAGTGAATTGAAAAAAATATGCTCAAAATTATAATGATAAAAAATGCAGGTAATCCATCTGTAAAATTCATTATTCAGATACTCGATAGAAGTTGTTCCTATATAGTTCACTGCATTACTATTGCTTTGTGTTAATACAAATATTGGAATAAAAACAATAACAATTATTATCGCAACGATATTTTTTTCAATCCAATTTTTCATCTTCTTCATACATAATTTCTCCTTTTTATTACAGTATTATCTGCGTAAAATTCAAAGTTTCTGGTCCTTACAAACACCGATTTGTCGCTGACAAACATCAGCCTTTTTCCACAGAAAAGTATATCAGAAAAATGCTGACATCCCAATCCGGAATTTGCGAAGTTCACATTGAATAAATAACTAAGAGTTTATATCATTCGTAAAGGATATGTGATTCATAATCTTTATAATCAGTTCAGCAATATAATGATTACTCTGCTTCATACCATTGTCTAACCATTCATAAATTGCAGACAGATATCCGGCGGCAAGAAAATTTCTTGTGTAGAGAGATAACTCATCCTTTTGGCTGTTGTATGGAAATGAGTCACGAAACAGAAGATACATTTCATTTACCATGTGTGCATCTCTCATCATAAGGAAAAAATCATGGTTTTCTCTGATGAATGAGAAAAGAAGCTCCACATTGTGAAGATAGGTATCCAGATTCTCCTCATCAGTTGCAGGAATGGAATTGTAGTAATTCATAACATACTGTTCTTTGAAACCGTCCAGAAGTAAGGCTTCTTTAGAAGGATAAATGCGGTAAAATGTGCTGCGGTTATATCCAGCAGTCTGGCATATTTCTGAAATCTGAATTTCTGAATATGGTTTCTCGTGATACAGTTTTAAGAGCGCTTCAAAGAAACACTTTTTTGAAAATTTATTTGAACGCATAACGCAACATCTCCTTGTGATATGTCTATTATAGAACCGTCATACTTGATATAAAGTAATGCAGTAATTAAAATGTAAATGCAACACATGTTGCGGTTAGAATTATATCATACTTTATAAG
>JBNMLR010000496.1:0-2373 GCA_050874945.1 Butyribacter sp.
ACCTTCTATATTTGATGGAAAGTTAAGTAAGTCGGTAAAGCAGGTTTTTGCTACTATAGGAAAGCGTTTTACATTTGGTGGCGATACAGCAAAGGATCAGAGGATATATTATTTTAATACAAAAGAGATTATAGGAAACAAGTATGGTACGCCTAATCCGGTGCCGTTCAGGGTTGTTGACAATAATATAGGTCTTGATGTTGATATTGCCATTCGCTGCAACGGAGAGTATTCATATAAAATAGTAAATCCTATACTTTTTTATACAAATGTGTGCGGCAATGTCGAGGAGGAATACAGACGAAGTGAGATTGACAGTATGTTAAAGACTGAACTTCTCACGGCACTTCAGCCGGCATTTGCACAGATTTCTGACATGGGTATCCGTTATAGTGCACTTCCGGGACATACGATGGAGATAGCGGATGCGTTAAATGTAGTTCTCTCAAAGAAATGGGCAGAACTTAGGGGAATCGAGGTTGCGTCATTTGGAGTTAATTCCGTGACGGCATCAAAAGAAGATGAGGAGATGATAAAACAGCTTCAAAAGACGGCTGTTCTTAGAAATCCTAATATGGCGGCAGCAACACTTGTCGGTGCACAGGGCGAAGCGATGAAAGCGGCAGCTTCAAATCCAAATGGTGCGATGGCAGGATTTATGGGAATGGGTATGGTTCAAAATGCAATGGGAACTGATGCTCAAAGCCTGTTTGCAATGGGGCAGCAGCAACAGCAGTCTCAGGCTGCAACACAGCAACAACCTGCACAGCAGCAGTCACAATCAGTTCCGCAGACCGGTAATACGGCGGCTTCACAGACGGAAAATAATAGCTGGGTGTGTGAATGTGGAACATCAAACACGGGCAAATTCTGTATTGAATGTGGAAAGCCTAAGCCACAGCCTGTTCTTGGCTGGACTTGTAGCTGCGGTACCGTAAATAAAGGAAAATTCTGCATGGAGTGTGGTGCAAAAAAGCCTGCGGAGGCACCTCTTTACAGATGTGACAAGTGCGGATGGGAGCCTGATGACCCTAAAAATCCGCCAAAATTCTGTCCTGAATGTGGAGACCCGTTTGATGATAATGATATTGTTTAATACTATCAGGCAGCAGAGCAAAATGCGAATAGCTGTTTGGTTGTTATCAGGCAGGCGGCAGAGCGGACTTAGAATATCCGCCTGACTGCAAAGAGTATAATGAAAGAAATGAAGACAGTGTGAAAATGTGAATAATAAGATTTTTACACACGAGATTTGTGTTTCACATAAACTGATATGTGAAACACAGGAAATGAGGATTAGTATGGATGATACGATAGCTTACAAATGCCCCTGCTGTGGTGCTTCGCTTGTATGGGGGAGCAAGGAGCAGGAACTGGTATGTGAATATTGCGACAATAAGTTTACTGAGGCACAGTTAAAAGAAATATTGGATGAAGAAAATAGAAAAGCCCAGGAAATGAACGCAAAATGGAATGTGGAAGAAACTGACGATGACAATAGTATGGGGGATATGAAAGTACATATCTGCCAGTCATGCGGTGGAGAGATAATAGGTGATGAAAATTCGGTTGCTACGGAATGTGTATATTGCGGAAGTCCGACTATCATTACTGAAAATATTTCGGGAGTAAACAGACCTAAATATGTAATTCCTTTTAAACTTGACAAGAATGCGGCAAAGGAAAAATTAAAGGCATTTTATAAGGGAAAGCGTCTGCTGCCTGATGAATTTTCAAAGAAAAAGCCTATTGACAGTATAAAAGGTGTGTATGTTCCTTTCTGGCTTTTTAATTGTGAAGCTGATGCAGATATTACATATAAGGCAGACAGGACACATTTCTGGAGTGATGCAAACTATAATTATACGAAAACGGATCACTATATGTTAAAGCAAAAGGGAACGCTGGCATTTGAGAAGATACCTGTCGATGCTTCAAGCAAGATGGATGATAAGTATATGGATTCAATAGAACCGTTTGACTATAAGCAGCTTGAAGAATTTTCGGAAAAATATCTTACGGGTTATTATGCCGACAAATATGATGTTGACATTAAAGCGAGTGAGCCGAGGGCAAATGAGCGTGTAAAGAGAAGTACCGAAGATAAGTTCAGGAGCAGTGTCAAAGGATATGAGTCGGTCATTGCTGAGAGCAGCAGGATAAACATTAAAAACGGAAAAGCTGAATATGTAATGTTTCCGGTCTGGATACTAAATAAAAAATATAAAGATAAGATTTATACTTTTGCCATGAACGGACAGACGGGAAAACTTGTCGGCGAACTTCCTATAGACAAGGGCAAGGCACGAAAGTATCTTTTTGGGATAACGGCAGTGATATTTATCATATTACAGATTTTTGTCTGGATATAGG
>JBNMLR010000497.1:0-2373 GCA_050874945.1 Butyribacter sp.
CTATCAATACATAGTCTTATAACTAATGTCAGACTTTCATACCTGTTTATTGCAACTCAAAAGTTGTAAATTCGTTTTTTTGATTTTCAACATCCTTATTTAATTTGATATTTTTTCCTGAATATGCCTCTTTATATGTCATAACCTTTTTCTTTACGGCAACATCAGCTTTCTCCGATGTTCCGTCTTTATATGTTATCTTGCAGGTCATAACAAGATTATCAAGTACCTGATTTTTGCCCTGAACTATCGTATCTAAATTTTTCTCATTACTTCCGTCTGTGTTAAAGACTTTATCATATAAGCTGTCGGACGCATTTTTTCTGTCGCACAGATATACATACACTTTTTTCTGGTCTTTTGCAGATATAGTAAAGGAAGAATATGATTTTTCCGCCATTTTTGTCTTTAAGTTTTCTTCCAGTTCAATCGCAACACCGCCATAATCTTTTGCCTGTGCCCCACTACACTCAGTTCCATCCAATACATATTGTTTGCCCTCAGGCTGAACAACAAGAAAGTTTCCATGATTTATGGAATATGTGACATTGTCTATCTGTTTGCCCTCGCAAACTATCGGAGACTGAATCTGATAGCCGATTAAATTTGCAGAATCGTTTGTACCGCTCCAGCCATCTGAATCACTCATTCCCTGTGAAATAACTACCGTTTCTTTTCCCTTTTCTAACTTCTCTACTGCTGCCGCTTTTACCGTTATCGTAAAATTATTTTTGTCAGTATCATTTTTTTTCATGGCAGAATTTTTAAAATCTGTTGAGAAAATGTGCGTATTCATGATTTTCTCTGCTACATTTCCATATGAAATTCCGACAACCAATGCGACACATACCGCCAAAGCAACAGCCGGTTTTATAAAATTTCTCTTTTTATTCATAACGCAATCCTCCATTTCAAATCTGACCTTTGTTTCATCATCTTTAATACTTGGAGTAAGGGCTTTTTTTAACATTTGATCCAGTTCTTTATCCTCCATATCGAATAACCTCCAAATCTTTTTTCAGCATACTTTTTGCCTTACGCAGCCGACTCTTCACAGCACTCTCGGTAATGTGCAGACATTTTGCAATATCTTTTATCTTAAGATCCGCGGAATAATACAGATAAACGACCATTCGGTATTTTTCCGGTAACTCCTGTACTTTCTGTCTGACAAGCTCATCAGCTTCTTTTTTAAGCAACTGTTGTTCCGGTTCATCAGATATTTTCCTGACACATTCTGCTCCACCACTTTCCATGTGCTTTTCATAACTTTCAAATGCTGCTATCCTGTGCCGCCAGGCAAATTTTCTTCGCTTATTTTTCCATATAAGGATTGCGACAGAAAGTGCATAACTTTTGATTGAATTTTCATTATCCAGCTTTTTTGCCTGTTCCCACAACTTTAACATCGTATCCTGATAAAGATCATCCCCCTGTGCAGTCTCACCGGTAGTCATTCTGCAAAACCGAAGAATATCTTTTCCATCACTGGATACAAATTCTTCAAATTCCTGTCTTGTCATTACTGTCGTTCCTTTCTCTTCCTTTGACGTCTCGGGTAGAACCCTTACACCTGTATATTGTAATAACTCAGAAAAAAGTTGCTTTTTTTCTAAAAATTTTTTTGTACTATAAAAAAGACACCTGCACCATAAGATACAGATGTCTTTTTTCAATATATATCCACTTTTTACTTCGTGCTTACCACAAAATCGTCTCCCGAAACACCTATCGTTATCACATCACCCGTGTGAACCTTATCACCGAGGATTTCTTTTGCAAGAAGTGTCTCAATATTTTTCTGTAAGAAACGCTTCAGCGGACGTGCACCAAATGCAGGCTCATACGCATTGTCGGCAATATATTTGACCGCTTCGTCAGTAAGCTCAACCTTAAGTTCCTTGTCTGCAAGACGCTTATTTAAGTCATCCATAAGTATTGAAATAATACCCTGAATGTTGTTCTTTGTGAGTGGCTTAAACATTACTATCTCATCGAGACGGTTAAGAAACTCCGGTCTGAAACTTGCCCTTAAGTCTGCCATTGCGTGTTCCCTTGCCTCATCACTTATACTTCCATCTTCCTCTATTCCATCAAGAAGATAAGAAGAACCAATATTTGATGTAAGAATGATAATCGTATTTTTAAAGTCTACCGTTCTTCCCTGCGAGTCCGTCACACGACCGTCATCAAGCACCTGTAAAAGTACATTAAATACATCAGGATGTGCCTTTTCAATCTCATCAAAAAGTATTACCGAATATGGTTTTCTGCGAACTGCCTCAGTAAGCTGACCGCCCTCCTCATATCCTACATATCCCGGAGGTGCTCCGATAAGTCTTGACACTGAATATTTCTCCATGTATTCACTCA
>JBNMLR010000498.1:0-2369 GCA_050874945.1 Butyribacter sp.
AATATTGAACAGCCGATGCCTATCTCAATTCCTATGCGCACACCATTCCGCACTCTTTTAACATCACCGTTTCCGTAATTCTGACCGACAAAAGTTGCCATTGTCATTCCGAGTGCATTGAAAGTCTGTGTCAGGATATTTTGTATTTTTGTGCCTATTGTAAATGTGGTAATATAATCTGTTCCGCAGTTATTTAATGCAATCTGTACTATCATTGTCGCAACTGCGGTTATGCAGACCTGTGCTCCCATAGGAATACCGTTTTTAAAAAGTAATTTTCTGTATGTACCTTTGACTTTCAGACTGTTCATATCAAAATGTAAAAGCGGATATTTTTTCCAGCCGTAAAAAACAGAAGCACACAGAACAAGAAATTGTGCAAGAACAGTTGCAAAAGCTGCTCCTGCAACTCCCATATGCAGGATTGCGACAAATAAAATGTCAAGTCCTATATTTGTGAATGAGGAGATGAGCAGCATATAAAAACTTATCTTACTGTCGCCGATTGCACGGAGCACGGCGAGTACAGCATTTAATCCCATTGAGCACGGCATACCGAGAAAAAGTATTATAAGGTATATTGATGAATTTGCCTTTAATTCACGGGGAGTATTCATAAATGTAAGTATGGTCGGTGTAGTGATGGAGAGTATGACAGCAAGTGCAAACGATATTATCAGGCAGTATTTTGTGATAAGTGCCGTATAAATCTTTAAGTCCTTTTCGTCTTTTCTTCCCCATGCCTGTGCAATACAGATGGAAAAACCTGTTGCAATACCATTCGTACAGCCAAAAAATAAATATGTGAGCGAATCTGTCGCTCCGATGGATGCGAGTGCATTGGCACCGAGATTTTGTCCGACGATAACGGAGTCAACAAGACTGTATATCTGTTGTACGATATTTCCGAATAAAACCGGGATTGCAAATGCAAGAAGAATAGGAAGTATATTTCCCTCGGTCATATTTTTTTGTATGCTTTTTTGTGTTTTCATAATAACTCCATTTCTGTGTATTTTTTTGTATATTGTGAAAATCGGATTTTTCACAATAAAATCGTGTATATATAGATTTTTTACATTAAAATTCATTTCTTTATTAAAAATTTTCGTGAAGGTTAAGCCTTACATTACTTATAAATCTATCAGTTATTGACATTATAAGCAAGAAAACAATATAATCATAATGTAACAATATGAACATTTTTAGGAGTTGCGAAACTTATCATATGTTATTCTGAAAATATTATTTGCAGGCAGCAGGGCAGATTGTGAATATTCGTCTGACTCAGTGATAAAGAAGATAGTTTTGCAATGCCTGATGAAAGGATATAATTATGTGGTATAGGGGATTTCCTCAATATGACAGATATGAATTTTTACCGTATTATCTCACGGGAATAGGAAAACATGATGTCCAGCCGCCGATTTACAGACCATATGGGTTGAGCCGTCACCAGTTTTTGTATTGCGGGAACGGGAGTGGGATTTTAAAGATAAATGAAAAAGAAATCTGTGTTGAACCGCATTGTGGTTTTTATATACCGCCGGATATGCCGCATGAATATTATCCGATTGAAGATGTGTGGGATATTCGCTGGATTTCATGTGGTGGTACGGGGATGAACAGTTTATGTGAAATTATGAATTTAAAAGCGGGAACAATTTATTATTTGGACTGTGTCGAACCGTTAGACAAGTTGTTAAAACAGATTTATTATGAAAAGGGTCATGACGAGAGAGGTCAGGAGCAGACAGCAGATTACTATATGGCATCTTCATATGTAAATACATTTGTTGTGGAATTTTGCCGACAGGCTCGTCTTATAACAGAAGACCGGAGAACTTCGGATATATATAAACAGCATTTTGAGATTTTAAAAGATTATATAGAACATAATTATATGAGGGATATTCCGATTGATGAAATGTGCAGCCTGTTGTCGGTCACACCACAGCATTTGTGCAGGATATTTAAAAAATGCGTGATGCAAAGACCGACAGAATATATAAATGAGGTAAGGCTTAGATATGCAAAAGAACTGCTTGCCGAGAGTGATTATCCGATAAAGCAGATAGCTTTATGGTGCGGTTATGAGAGCATAAATTATTTTGGTAAGCTGTTTAAAAAAATTACGGGAATGACACCGAAAGAGTATCGGAGAAGGCAGAGAGAGAATTTAGGGAGAATAGTGAAATAGTGCTAAAGAAGTATCAATAATATTGTGGAAAGAAAGTTCATGGGATGGTAACTGAGAAATAGTACTGAAGAAGTATTAATTAAATTATGGAAAGAAAAATTATGGGATAGTGAAAGTGAAATAATATATTGATTTATAAATAAATTATTCTTATTAGCAGAGATAATAT
>JBNMLR010000499.1:0-2369 GCA_050874945.1 Butyribacter sp.
CCTTAAGCTGCGTGATATTCTTCCAGACAGCCTGTCTTGACACTCCGAAAATCTCACACAGACTTTGCCCTGAAACGCACTCATCCCCCGCTTCGCGTAAAATGCGTAGTATTTCACTTTTCATGTCATCCTCTTTTCTGTGCTTTGCACAAATCCTGGGTGTGAAAATTGTTGCTTACTATATTTTACCTGTTAATTTTCACACTGTTACCTTTCCCCAAGTGTGGCAACCATAACTGCCTTAATCGTATGCATACGGTTTTCTGCTTCATCGAACACAACGGACTGCTCTGACTCAAATACTTCGTCAGTAACTTCAAGCTCACTCATTCCGAATTTCTCATAATCTTCTTTACCGATTTTTGTCTTAAGGTCATGGAATGCCGGAAGACAATGCATAAATATAGCATCCTTGCCTGCGTTCTCCATTACTTTTTTATTTATCTGGTATGGTGATAAAACTTTTATTCTCTCTGCCCATACTTCGTCAGGCTCACCCATTGATACCCATACATCAGTGTAGAGAACATCTGCACCTTTTGTTCCGCTCTCAACATCCTCAGTGAGTGTGATAGATCCGCCGGATGCCTTTGCATATTCCTGACACTGTTCAACAAGTTCCTGATTTGGGAAATATTCTTTTGCGGTACAAGCCGTAAAATGCATTCCCATCTTTGCACACGCTATCATAAGTGAATTTCCCATATTATAACGGGCATCCCCCATATACACGAGTTTTACACCTTTAATCTTTCCCAAATGCTCTTTTATGGTAAGTAAGTCAGCAAGCATCTGTGTCGGATGATACTCATTTGTAAGACCGTTCCATACCGGAACTCCTGCATACTTTGCAAGTTCTTCCACAATATCCTGTCCATATCCACGGTACTCGATACCGTCAAACATTCTTCCGAGAACTCTTGCAGTATCAGGTATGCTCTCTTTTTTGCCTATCTGCGAGCCGGACGGGTCAAGATATGTAACTCCCATACCCATATCATGTGCTGCCACTTCAAAAGAACATCGTGTACGGGTGCTTGTCTTTTCAAATATAAGTGCGATATTTTTGTCTGTGTAATTTTTAATAGATACTCCGTTTTTCTTTTTCGCCTTTAAATCAGCCGACAGATCAAGCATATACTGTATCTCTTCCGGTGTGAAGTCCTTTAAAGTAAGAAAATTGCGTCCTTTTAAATTGATAGCCATTGATATGTCCTCCATTTCTTTTTTATACAATAAAGATATATTTTTATCATATGATGCAATAATACACATATAGAGTCTGCCAGTGACAGACTCCTATATTTTAATATTAAACAGGTACTTGCAAAAGCGTGCCTGCGGTATTATTTGTTATATACTCACAATTCTCACAACATATAATCATTTTCGCAACAACCTAATTCTCTTTTGCAATCTCAGTAATTGATTTTGCAAGTCCTGCAAGCCCCTGTATCTCTGACGGAATTATTATCTTTGTTGCTTTTCCGTCTGCTGCCTTTGCAAATGCATCAAGACTCTTTAATTTGATAACATTGTCAGATGCAGCCGCATCATTGAGCATCTTTATTCCGTCTGCGTTTGCCTGCTGAACTGCCAGTATAGCCTGTGCCTGACCTTCGGCTTCACGGATGGTTGCCTCTTTTTTGGCTTCGGCTCTAAGGATTGCAGCCTGCTTTTCAGCCTCCGCATCAAGGATTGCAGACTGTTTCTTTCCCTCTGCAACGAGGATTGCCGACTCTTTTTCACCCTGTGAACGAAGGATTGCTTCACGCTTTTCACGCTCTGCTTTCATCTGTTTTTCCATCGCATCCTGAATAGCTGCCGGCGGAATGATGTTCTTAAGCTCGACTCTGTTTACCTTTATTCCCCACGGATCTGTCGCTGTGTCAAGCGATGAACGCATCTTTGCATTTATTATCTCTCTTGATGTGAGCGTCTCATCAAGTTCAAGCTCACCGATAACATTTCTAAGCGTTGTAGCCGTGAGATTTTCGATAGCCATTATCGGATTTTCAACACCATATGTGTAGAGTTTGGGATCTGTTATCTGGTAAAAGATAACTGTGTCTATTCTCATTGTTACATTGTCTTTTGTGATAACCGGCTGTGGCGGAAAGTCTGCAACCTGCTCTTTTAAATCAACTTTTCTTGCAACTCTGTCGATAAAAGGGATTTTAAAGTGTATTCCAACTCCCCATGTTCCCTGGTATCCTCCAAGTCGCTCGATAACATATGCTCTTGCCTGTGGTACTACATTTATGCAAGATAAAAGTATAACTACAATTATTACTACTAAAGGTACTAAAAATTCCATTTTCATATTCCCCTTTCTACCAATTCTGCTTTTCTACAAGCAATTTAACTCC
>JBNMLR010000500.1:0-2366 GCA_050874945.1 Butyribacter sp.
GCATCATATAAAATCACTATACTTTCTTTATATAAAGTCACTATACTTTCTTTTTTAGGAGGATTTTTAATTTATGAGCCTTACAAATATAATGGGATTATTAGGCGGTCTTGCTCTGTTCCTTTATGGAATGCAGATGATGAGCAACGGCCTTGAACAGACTGCAAGAAATCAGATGAGAGATATTCTCAAAAAGATAACTTCAAACAGAATAACAGGTGTTCTTACCGGTGCACTTATCACGGCTGTCATTCAGTCTTCTTCTGCAACTACGGTTATGGTTGTCGGATTTGTTAATTCAGGGATAATGAACCTCGAACAGGCAACATGGATAATAATGGGTGCAAATATCGGAACTACCATCACAGGACAGCTCATCGCACTCGATGTCGGTGCCATTGCTCCGCTTTTCGCATTTGTCGGTGTTGCAGCAGTTGTATTTCAGAAAAACGAAAAACTTAAACATATCGGTGAGATACTCGCCGGTCTTGGTGTTTTGTTCATCGGAATGAACATGATGAGTTCCGCCATGAAACCTCTTGCCAATGAACCGCAATTTGTAAATATGCTTACAAAGGTCGAAAACCCTATTGTCGGAATACTCATGGGTATGATATTTACTGCGATAATCCAGTCTTCATCCGCTTCAGTCGGAATACTTCAAGCACTTGCCGCAAGCGGTGTCATAGGACTTGACAGTGCTGCCTTTATACTTTTCGGTCAGAATATCGGTACGTGTATAACTGCACTTCTCGCATCTATCGGAACTACAACAAATGCCAAAAGGACAACCCTTATACATATCATTTTTAATGTATTCGGTACTATCGTGTTCACCATATTATGTCTGATAACACCTCTTATCAGTATTATGCAGCACATTACACCCGCATCTGTCCCGTCACAGATAGCAAACCTTCATACTTTGTTTAATATCGTCACGACACTGCTTTTGCTTCCTGTCGGCAGTTTTCTTCCAAAGGTCGCATCTCTTATACTGCGTGACCGCAAAGATGAAACCCATGCCAAAAACGGTATGTTTGTAAAATATCTTTTAGATCCAAAGAATGTGCATACAGAAACAACCATGATTTCTGTTATATGTATCGAGGGCATACGAAACGAGCTTTCAAGAATGACGGCAATGGCAAAGGAAAATGTGCACGACTCTTTTGATGTATTTGAGCATTGTGATGAAGAAAAATTTAAAGAAGTCGAAAGCCGTGAAGAATATGTTGACTTTCTCAACAAAGAAATATCAAGCTACATAACTAATGCCATCAGCCATGAAGCCACAAAAGCAGGCAGCCAGATATTCAACTCATTTTATACGGTCACGAGCAATATCGAGCGAATAAGTGACCACGCTGTCAACATTGCTGGATATTACAAGATGATACACGAAAAAAATATTGTTTTTTCCGACAACGCTAACAGAGAGATAGCCGAAATAAAGGATACCTGTGACCAGACTATGGATATGCTTCTTGAAAAGCCTGAAAATATTGTCAAATGGCATGAAAAACTAACCTGTATGGAGCAAAAAATAGATGATATGACCGAACATTTCCGAAACAATATGTATGAGCGTATTCAGCACGGAAAATGCTCTGACGAGGGCAGCATACTCTTTTCGGAAATGCTGACTGATTTTGAGAGGATAGGCGACCATGCACTCAATATTTCAAATGAGATACTAAAGATAACTATGAAAGAAATCGTGTAAAAACGGCTATTTTAACATTACACCATACGTTTCCTATAACATAAAAACAATCCCGGAAAATCTTCTCTTTTGATTTTCCGGGATTTTAACTTAATATAATTATTTTAGTCAGGCAGATATTCGTGGTATGCTCTGCTGCCTGCTCATAATACTATTAAAATGCTATCGCAGCATATCAGAACATGGTTTCCTGATAGTGTTAAATCTTATACAGACTATCTGTTCTCATTTTTTCCTCCTTTGGTTCTTAAAACCAGATTTACTATTATTTGTTTTCAGTTTTAGAAAACTTTTTAAAGTATATCACAATCTTTGCTTTTTTCCAAATATTATTTTATTTTTACATTGTAGAAATACACATCATCCATATCTTTTACTTCACATTCATATCCTGATTTTTTTATGACTTTTTTCCAAAATTTAACCGAGCCTTTGTTTTCTTTTAATGCACATACGGAGCATATACCTTTATTTATGCTCCACACAGCTTCTACCAGTTCCTCTGCTATGTGCTGTTTTCTATATGCTTTTAGGATAAATAATTCCTCAATATAAAAATCTGCTTCATCGGGTTCTCTTTCCCTGTCCGGTACTAAAAACACAATAAGTCCTGCGATTTTCCCTATTACTTTTATTATGA
>JBNMLR010000501.1:0-2361 GCA_050874945.1 Butyribacter sp.
CTTCACAGACAAGCCTGCTCGCACTTAATGCAAGTATCGAGGCGGCAAGAGCCGGAGAAGCAGGAAAAGGCTTTGCCGTTGTAGCTTCTGAAATCTCAAAAATGGCAAATGAGACACAGGATGCGACCGTAAAGATAACAGATATGATACAGGATGTTACAGGTGCTTTAAACAGGGTGGTTGAAGTTACGGGACAGATGATAGAAATGATAGAAGGTCAGAATATCGCAACCGAAAAAACGGCTGCAAGTTTTAAAACTATCTCAGATAATTCAGAAAATATATTTGAAAATTCAAGGTTACTTACTGATTATGTTGATGAACTTTCAGCAGCAAATAAGGAGATAGTTGACAGTATATCGACAATCTCAGCAATCTCAGAGGAAGTTGCCGCACATTCAGGTGATACATTAAGCGTAAGTGAGCACAATATAGAGATAGTATCTGAAGTTGTTGCCATAACAGAACATCTTAAAGAGCTTACAGCAAGATTGAATGCTGCGAATGATTAACAGCAGACAGTGTTATGAGCAGGTAGCAGAACGGATTGTAAATATCCGCCTGAGTTATGTATTTTTTTAATAACCATGTATTTATTTATATCAAGGAGGGCATCGAGATGAGTCAGACAGCAGGGTTAAACGCCGTTCCATCAGGAGAGAGAGTACATATAGGTTTTTTTGGCATGAGAAATGCAGGTAAATCAAGTCTTGTCAACGCATTTACGGGTCAGCAGCTTGCGATAGTATCGGATAAAAAAGGAACAACAACAGATCCGGTCTATAAAGCTATGGAGCTTTTGCCGATGGGACCGGTCATGATCGTTGATACACCGGGATTTGATGATGAGGGTGAACTTGGTGAATTAAGAGTAAAAAAGACAAAACAGGTTTTAAATAAGGTAGATGTTGCAATACTTGTGGTTGATGCGGCAAAAGGATTATCAGACTGTGACAGGCAGCTTGTTGAAATGTTTTCAAAAAAAGAAGTCCCGTATCTCATAGTATATAACAAAGCTGACATTGTGCAGGATATTCCGAAAGCCGACAATGCCGTAAATGTGAGTGCGCTAAAAGGCATCGGAATAAAAGAACTTAAAGAGCGTGTTTCGACTATGGTTAAGACCGAAGACACAAAATTAAAAATTGTCGGTGACATTATCGAACCGTCAGACTTTGTTGTTCTGGTGGTTCCTATCGACTCTGCTGCTCCCAAGGGCAGACTTATCCTGCCGCAACAGCAGACTATAAGGGACATACTTGAAGCAGGAGCCACTTCCATAGTCTGTCGTGAAAGTGAACTTAGCGAAACACTTGCAGGGCTTTCAAAAAAGCCGTCACTTGTGATAACGGACAGTCAGGCGTTTGAAAAAGTATCGGCTTATACTCCAGAGGACATAAAACTTACTTCGTTTTCAATTCTTATGGCGAGATACAAAGGTTTCTTAGAAACAGCCGTAGAGGGTGTCAACGCCATTGATAAACTTAAAGACGGTGACAGGATACTTATATCTGAGGGATGTACCCATCACAGACAATGTGACGATATAGGTACGGTAAAGATACCACGCTGGCTGAAAAAATATACAGGCAAAGACCTTGTCATAGAGACTTCTTCTGGCAGGGATTTCCCTGAAAACCTTAAAGAATATGCTCTGATAATACATTGCGGCGGCTGTATGTTAAATGAGAGAGAAGTGAGATACAGAATGAAATGTGCCATAGACAGTAATGTGCCTTTTACAAATTATGGTATCACTATAGCTTATATGCAGGGGATATTAAAAAGGAGTCTTGAGATATTTCCGAAACTTCTCAAAGACTTAAAATAATCAAAAACATAAGCAGACCACCCTTAAATGGTCTGCTTATATTGTATATACGGATTTGCGTGGCAGGCTGTACAAAAGCCAAGCTGTGTAAATGGCAAAGCTACGCAAAAAGTTAAGCTATGTAAATAGCAAGGGCTTTTTAAGCCTTGTAATGGGTGAAAACGAATATTGTAACTATATTAAAATAAAAGTATAATAAATATCAGATAGGTTTAATTGTATAAATGTAATTGTGAGGTAGGATAAAGTATGGAAGATAAAATAGTTATTCTGGTAATAGACGATATTGAGGTAAACAGAGTAATACTAAAAGGAATATTTGAAAATGATTATGATGTCATAGAGGCTGAAAATGGTGCCGAGGCATTAGAGATACTTAATAATGGCACAAGAGTGGATATAATCCTTTTAGATATAATAATGCCTGTTATGAATGGAATAGAGTTTTTGAAAAATGTAAAAGCTGATAACAGATACAGAGATATTCCGGTTGTTGTAAATACACAGGCAGGTGAACAGGAAAATGAATA
>JBNMLR010000502.1:0-2357 GCA_050874945.1 Butyribacter sp.
CACTCACCGCACCTGTTGTTGCATTTTCGCTGTTATCTGCTTTTTTGCCATCTTCCGTATTTTTATATGAAACAACTGCAACAGTATTCTTTCCTTTATTGTCAGATTTATTAAAACTCTTTGTATCTGCCGCAAATACCGTCACCATACAGACAGCACCTATCAGACCATATGTCATAAATCTACGCTTCAATTTTCTTCCCCCTTCAATCCTCTGTATCAGTACGCAACGCTAAAACCATTTTCTTTTTCTACTACATCTATGCTCCTGATCTCAATGCTTTGTATATCTATATACATATCTGAGTTCAGATGATGAAGCAATCTCTCCACCAACGCATCTTCGCCCTGAACTTCCATACTTACCGAACCGTCACTCTCATTGCGGACCCATCCCGTAAGACCTAATGATGATGCCGCATTTTTAGCATGGTATCTGAAACCGACTCCCTGAACTTTTCCATAAAATCTAATCTGTTTTCTTAACATATTTTCATTACCTCACTATATGTTTTTTAATAATTATATACTATCCGCTTTGGCATACTCCGTCAAGTATATTAGTAAGAAATACAAGCTATTCTACCACAAAAATATATGACAATACACTGAACACACTTAAATATTGCCGTATATTTTTTATGGCTGAACCGTCACTAAGTTTCCCATAAATTATATTGAAATACTATGATTTATGGTATATAATATGAAATTAGTGTTAAAAGAGGTTTGAATTTTAATCACTAACTTTATATTGTGATGCAACGGTCAAAATTTTTTAACCCAAACAACATATTATCAATAAATATAGACGGAAATGAGGAATAAAATGAAAATATCAACAAAAGGACGATATGCGTTAAGGCTTATGATAGATATTGCACAGCATTGCAACGAAAAACCCGTAAGTATAAAAGAAGCAGCCAAAAGGCAGAATATATCAGATAAATATCTTGAACAGATAATTTCCATATTAAATAATGCCGGATATGTAAAAAGCATACGCGGACCTCATGGCGGCTATCTGTTAAAAAAAGCTCCAAAAGAATATACTGTCGGCATGATATTAAGACTCACTGAAGGTTCTTTAGCTCCTGTTGCCTGTGTCGAGGAAGATGCCGAGAGCTGCGAACGCAAAAGCAGTTGTGCTACATTTGTAGTATGGCAAAAACTGTACGATGCAATATGTGATGTTGTCGACAATATAACACTTGAAGACCTTGTGTCATGGCATATCGAGGGTTCGGGTGATTATTGCATCTAAATGGGTGAAATTATTAACCCCTAAACAAATGCACCATGTTATAATGTGTCTAAATATTGAAGCTGAAATAAACTTCACGGATATATAATCTGTGAGGTTTTATTTTTAATGTTATAGGAAACTTCTCATTTCCTATAACATTAGAACACTCCGTGAGGATGCGCATTTCGCGGAAAAGAAATAAATGCTACGCATTCCGCTTAAGCGCGAAAGAGTCGCAAGCGACTCTTTGTTCTTTAAAATTTAAGAAATGCAAGACTGAACTGTTAATTTTGAATACCAGGAGGAAATTTAAATATGAAAAAATTCTACAGACACATTTCATTTATCCTGATACTGACATTATGCATAATGCCGCTTCAGGCAGTATCAGTGTTTACGGGACACACTCTATTTACAGATATGTGTATGACAACAAAAGCTCAGGCTTCAGAAAACATCATATATCTAAAAGACGGCGAGGGCGAAGGTGGAAACGGAACGCTCAACAATCCGTATAAAAACATACGGACAGCATTAAAAAATATACAGGACGGACAGACATTGTCTATAATAGGAACTGTTCAATACACAAAGTACGACCAGGGTTCAGACGGTTCTGCCCTGCCACTTACCATTGACAAAAACATTACCATCATCGGAAATAGCGGCAGTGACGATTCCGTCTTACAGCTCAGAGCTGCCATCCAGCTTGCCGCAGATGTAACCTTTAAAGATATGCGGCTTCAGCTTTCACCTGAGACTATACTTGGAAAATCTTCCGATAAAGATAATGTTCAGACAACTTCAGATATTATTGGAACAGAAGCGTTCAAAAGCAATGCCATCTATGTCGGAGGTCACACTCTCACTATAGATAATGTAAATACCAAACTTGACACAGCTTCACAGAGTAATGTGCGTCCTTACATATCCGGTGGTGCACACAGACTTAATACAGATAACAGTATTCTTGGTGAACACACTGTCGTCAATATCATAAATGCCAATGCCGAAACAAAATTTGCCGACATATATGCTGGGGATTACTTCAAATCAAGAAATATTCCTGCAACTTTAAACTTAAGCGGAAAGTTTCTTGACTCTGTCGTTC
>JBNMLR010000503.1:0-2352 GCA_050874945.1 Butyribacter sp.
AGAGAATAAGAAAGATCATCATTCAAGACGTGGTCTTCTCAAGATGGTAGGTCAGAGAAGAAATCTTCTTGCTTATTTAAAGAAAAAGGATATCGAAGGATATCGTGAGCTTATCGCTAAATTAGGTTTAAGAAAATAATATTTAACATTATGTTAAATGTATCAGATAAAGGTTCTGTCAGTATGGAATCCCGTTTTGGGTGTGCATATTGGCAGAGCCTTTATTTTTGCTTTTTAAATTATTTGTAAAAATATGTAATAAGGTGTATAATGTGAGGAGTAAAGTTTTTCACACATAGGATTTATTTCTGCTCACACTTTATATGTATAAAAGAAATATGCACAAAATCTGTATATGAAAAGATAAAATTTCGTGGTATGGAAAAAGAGTATGCAGAAATAAAGATTGATATGTGATAAAAAAGGAGGAAGGGATATGGAAAAAAGTAATAATATTCAAAAGAAAAATTATCCGCATGGACAGGCGGCAAAATTGGAGAAAAATGTAAAGGAAACATATCTGTTTGTTATCATAGGAGCAATTCTTCTGCTTCTGTTTGCAGGTTCAAATATTTATCTTAGCAGGGTTTCAAAAGAGCAGTTGCAGGATACGATGTATTTAAATCAGTACCGTCTTGCCTCAAAGACATTGACAGCATCAGTTCAGTCATACGCAGTGACAGGTGACAAAACTTATTATGACAATTATATGAAAGAACTCAACGATGACAAGAACCGTGATATTGCGTGGAACGGATTAAAGAAAAATAATCTTAAGTCGAGTGAGTGGGCAAAATTAAATGAGATAGCAAATCTTTCAAACGGTCTTGTGCCTACTGAGGAAAAAGCTATGGAAAAGGCTGGTGCAGGTGACACGGAAGCAGCAACGGCACTTGTGTTTGGAAGTGATTATGAGAATGTTGTGGCACAGATAAATGATGACACAAACAGTTGCATAAATGAAATCCAGTCAAGAATGTCAAAAAAACAGATGGCACTCAATATTGTTATGTATGTAAGTATGGCTCTGTTCATTGTGGCATTTGTACTCATTATAAGAAGAATAATCTTAACGATGAAATTTTCCGAGGAGGAACTTTTATCACCTATCGTTAAAGTATCTGATCAGATGAAAGAACTTGCAGAGGGAAAATTTGACAATAATATGGATCTTGTCGAGGATGAGAGCGAAGTCGGAGATATGGTTGCTTCGATAAACTTCATGAACAAAAACTTTAAGGATATGATTTCGGAGATAGCTGCAACTCTTGGCGAGATGGGAGACGGCAATTATAATGTGAGTCTCACGCACGAGTATGTCGGAGAGTTTGAAAAGATAAAAGAGTCGCTCTTGCAGATTATTTCAGATACAAAAGAAACGCTCTCAACGATACAGTCATCGGCAAGAGAGATAGGCAGCGGTTCAGAACAGCTTGCACAGGCGGCGACGGATCTTGCGGAGGGATGTACTTCACAGGCTAACAAGATTTCAGAAGCATCCGGAATGATAGATGATATGACAGACAGCATGATAGAAAAGGCGGAGGATGCAAAGCAGACAGCAAGATTATCAACTGAGGCAGCGAAAGTTGTTGAGACAGGTAATGCAAAGATGCAGGAACTCAAGGCGGCGATAAGTGAGATAAATGACCGTTCAGAGGAGATAAGTTCGATTATTTCAGTTATAGAAGATATTGCCGTCCAGACAAATCTTTTGTCATTAAATGCTTCAATAGAAGCGGCAAGGGCAGGAGAGGCAGGAAAAGGCTTTGCGGTCGTTGCAGAGCAGGTCAAAAACCTTGCGGAGCAGTCGACAAAAGCGGCAGGAGAGACTACTGCACTTATACAGGCATCTGTTGAGGCAGTTAAAAAGGGAATTGTGCTTGCGGATGAGACAGAAGCAAATATGGATGAAGTAATGTCAGGTGCAAAAGAGTCAACGGATAAAATGATACATATGGCAGAGACATTGCAGCATGAAGTAGACAATATCAAAAAGATAGATGAGAATATCTCCCATGTGGCAGAGATAGTAGACAATAACTCTGCATCATCAGAGGAGACAGCGGCAATAAGCGAAGAACAGTCGGCACAGGTTCAGCTTATGGTTCAGATGATGGAAAAATTCCGTATATGATGATTGAATAAAACTTGCAAATGTTACAAAAAAATGATATACTTGTCAAGATGTGTGTAGGCTGAAGCCGAGACTGCTGAAAAGTATATCTTTTTTGTTTTATGAAAGATTTATATAAAAACAATAAATTTTTCAATGAGTGTTAAGGTATATTTTTCAGTTGTTTCGGGACAAGAGCCTACATAAAAATAAAAATTAGCAGAATGGTATCGTTA
>JBNMLR010000504.1:0-2338 GCA_050874945.1 Butyribacter sp.
ATATGTAGGCAACGGAATTTATTCTGAGTTCCCCACTCTTAGGAGAGTGACTGCAAAGATTGAAAATATCATTCGTGAAGAAATGAACATGATAGACGGTCAGGAAGTTCTGTTTCCTGTTGTTATGCCTGCTGAACTCTGGGAGGAGTCAGGAAGATATGAGAGTGTCGGAAATGAGCTTGTAAGACTTAAGGACAGAAACGGTTCTAAACTTGTTCTTGGTATGACACATGAGGAGGCATCAGTTCAGCTTGTTCGTGAATATGGACAGTCATACAACAATTATCCTTTTATGATATATCAGTTCCAGCGCAAGTTCAGGGATGAGGCAAGACCGAGAGCGGGAATGATTCGTGTCCGTGAGTTTACAATGAAAGATGCTTATTCGTTCCATACATCACAGGAAGACCTTGAAAAATATTATGCTGTGTGCTATCAGGCATACAACAGGATATTCCAGAGAGCAGGCGTTCCTGAGGTTGTGACTGTTGCATCTGATTCAGGTATGATGGGTGGAAGCGTATCACACGAGTATATGCTCCTTACCCCTGTGGGAGAGGACTCCATCGTTACCTGTACTGAGTGTGATTACAGAGCCAACATGGAGGCAGCCGAAAACATCATGCCGGACGAAAAAGTAGGAGAAGTTTCAGAGTTAGAGTGCATTGAGACTCCTGACTGCAAGACTATCGAGGATGTGTGCGAATTTCTTCACAGCTCAGTGGAGACTTCATGCAAGGCAGTTGTATATCAGAGAAATTCAGATGATACATTTGTAGTAGCATTTGTCCGTGGTGATTATGAAGTAAATGAGACAAAACTTCGCAACCTTGTAGGAGAGCCTATCCATGTTGCACAGATAATGGCAGATGATCCGCTTGTTGCAGGTTATATCGGACCTTATAACATATCAAAAGAAGTTACGGTATATATTGATTCTTCACTCAAGGGTGTTCAGGGCATGGTTGCAGGAGCAAATAAAGAGGGATACCATTATAAGGGACTTAACCTCGAAAGAGATCTCGGAGAGGTTAAGTATGTTGATATTGCCAAGATAAAAGAGGGCGGAATATGTCCATGCTGCAAGAAACATTCAATAAGCATCAAGCGTGGTATAGAGGTCGGAAATATCTTCCAGCTTGGCACAAAATATACAAAATCAATGAACATGACATATACTGATGAGAACGGCGAGACAAAAAATCCTATCATGGGATGCTATGGTATCGGAGTTGGAAGACTTGCTGCATCAGTATGTGAGGCAAAGCATGACGAGTACGGTCCTATCTGGCCTATCTCTATCGCACCGTGGGAAGTTGAAGTATGCTGTCTCCGTGTTGATGATGAGCAGACAAAAGAAGTTGCAGATAAGCTTTATAAAGATTTACAGTCAGCTTCAGTTGAGACACTTTATGATGACAGGGATGTCCGTCCGGGTGCCATGTTCTCAGATGCAGACCTTCTCGGCGCACCGATAAGAGTTGTAGTAAGTCCTAGAAATCTTAAAGAGTCATGTGTTGAGATAACAACAAGAGATAAGTCAGTTAAGGAAATGGTTCCGGTTGAAGAAGCATTTGAGTATATCAAGGGACTTAAAGAAAAGATGTTTGCAGATATAAATGCTAAAGTTGAACCTTATAAATAATAAAAAACGATAAACAGACAAAATTAATGACAGTATTTATCAATAATAATCTTATTGATAAATACTGTCATTTTCTTTATTGACTTTTATTTTTTTGTCCTATATTATGTAAAACAGTTAGAACAAACTAACTTAAGTGAGGGGTGCAAAAAACATATGCGGAAAGGAGATTAATATGAGCGTAGTTATAGTAGGAGGACATGACCGAATGGTCTGTAGATACAAAAAGATATGCAAGGATCATAATTGCAAGGCGAAAGTTTTTACACAGATGTCGGCAAGACTCAGTGAGCAGATAGGAAGCCCGGATCTTCTTATACTGTTTACAAATACGGTATCTCACAAGATGGTGAAATGTGCGATAACTGAAGCCGAGAAATGCAATGCAGATATAGTCAGATGTCATACAAGCAGTGGAACGGCATTAAATGAGATACTTACAAATGCGTGCAGTGCGTAAGATGGGATATAAAAAAAAGACAATGAGCAGGCTCAGATATTACCGATTATATTTTTATGGCTGAACTGTTACCTAAATATAATATTTTATAAAAACATATACTTGCCAATCAGGTGAAATTACATTATACTTAACATAGTTGTTTATAAATTACTGTCTGTAAATTTATGGGCAGTAATTTTATTTCATTGACATAGTAATAAAAGGGGGACTGATCGCACCGAAGGTGTGAC
>JBNMLR010000505.1:0-2334 GCA_050874945.1 Butyribacter sp.
ACCACTATTAATTCTTTTGACTTTATATTCTGAATGCACATATACATTCATAGATACCTTATCATATAATTCAAAAAAAGATTTATCTACTTCTTTAAATATAATCATTTTGCTTTTCTCCACAACTAACAATTTCCGATTTGTACATATTCTATCACACATTCATCTTTCCCACAATTACTTATTTTTCACCCATCCATTGAGGAAACTAATCTTCGGACACTATATCTTGTCCTTTCCACTCTCTTATCATACATCATCCGGTATAACACAGATTACTTTCCTCAATGCACCTTCAAAATCTCCCTATAAACAGATGCAATCCCTCATTTGTGGTATGGTTCACCCGCATTTATCCTATATGCCCTGTATATCTGCTCCAGCAAAACCACCCTCATAAGCTGATGCGGAAATGTCATTTTTGAAAAACTCAACAATTCATTTGATTTTTTAAGTATATCTTTATCTATCCCTATCGAGCCGCCTATTATAAAAATAATATGACTTACCCCGTTTATCCCCAGCTTGTCTATCTTGTCCGCAAATTCCTCTGATGAATATTGTTTTCCCTTTATGGCAAGGGAAATTACATAGGCTCCGTCTTTTATGTATTTTGCCAGTCTTTCGCCCTCTTTTGCTCTGATTATGTCTTCCTCATGCTCACTGGCATTATCAGGTGTCTTTTCATCTGCAACCTCTATTATCTCAAGTTTACAATATCTGCTGAGTCGCTTTTTATATTCATCTATTGCCATTGTAAAGTATTTTTCTTTTATCTTTCCTACCGTCAGAAGTGTTATTTTCATTGTTTCCTCTTTTCCTTGTCTTAATTATCTTAAGCAGCCCTCCTCAAGTGCAAGGCTTATGCAAAGTGCATGATTTATCCGCTCTAATATCTCATCATCGAGATGGCAGACCTTTTCACGCAGTCTTGATTTATCTATGGTTCTTATCTGCTCAAGCAGTATCACCGAGTCCTTGATTATGTCATACCTGTTCACCTCAAGTGCTATGTGCGTCGGCAGTTTTGCCTTGTTCATTCTCGATGTTATCGCTGCACATATAACTGTCGGGCTGTGTTTGTTTCCCATATCATTCTGTATTATAAGAACAGGGCGTATTCCTCCCTGTTCTGAGCCTACCACCGGTCTTAAATCTGCAAAATATATATCTCCTCGTTTTATATTCAAAACTTCCACGCTCCTATCACAATAATCTGGAATTGACCGAGCAAAATTGAGTAATGCTTTTTGACTGAAATTCAAAAAGACATTCTCCTGCAATCGCTCATAAACTGGATCTGACTGAACGAATTGAGAAACATTTTTTGACTTAGCATTAATAAAATGTACTCTTTCAATCACTCATAATCCGGAATTGCATTTTATGTAATTCTTTATGCATCCTGTAATGTTATTTCTTTCCATCTTTATCGTTTTTATACATATGTATCTTTAAAAAGCATGAAATTTTTTACTCCAGCCAGAGATTTTTAGCATGATTTATTTTTATTCCCAGTAAAGTTTATTTATAATATGCCTTATTCAAAAAGTCTTTTTGACTCTCTATTATTAATTATTCGTTGTACTAATACTCCGGATAAAAATCCTTTGTTGCAACTACCTTTCCACCTCTGTAATACACTCTCGGTATTCTTTTTCCTATGTCGCATACAAATTCATAATTAAATGAATATGACATATCTGCCACTTCTTCTATTGATATATATTCGTCACCGTCCCTGCCGACAAGCGTTACTTCATCGCCCTGTTTTATATCTTGTGCACTGCTTACATCCACCATAAACTGATCCATGCATATTCTTCCGACAATCGGAAAACTTTTTCCTTTTATCAGGACTCTTCCTCTGTTTGACAATGCCCTTGAATAACCGTCAGCATATCCTACCGGTATCGTTGCTACTACCGTTTCTTTTGTTGTAGTATATGTACCGCCGTAGCCTATCTCTACTCCGGCTTCAAGTGTCTTTACAAATGACACATAAGATTTTATCTCCATCGCAGGTGTCAGTTTTAATTTTGTTTTGTCTACTTCCTCTGACGGATACATTCCATATACACATATTCCGTCTCTTACCATGTCAAGATTGACTTCCGGTTTTTCTATTATCCCGGCACTGTTTGATATATGCTTTACCGGTATTTTAATGCCTGCATCTTCAATCCTTTTTACAAAATCCATATATCTCTCAAACTGCTTCATGGCTTTTGTCTTATCTTTTTCATCCATTGTCGCAAAATGCGTAAAACAACCCTCGATTTCTATTCCAGGAAGTTCTGCTATCTTTTTTATCACATCAAGACTTTCATCGTC
>JBNMLR010000506.1:0-2326 GCA_050874945.1 Butyribacter sp.
TCCGTCAATACTGTATTCAATCTTCATATCATCCTTAGGAAGTTCTTCAGGCAAAGGTGCTATCTCAAACGGAATCGTGATAACAAAAGTCGAGCCTTTTCCAACTTCACTTGAAACTTCTATTGTTCCGTTCATTTTGTCGAGCAATCCTTTTACGATAGTCATTCCGAGTCCGCTGCCCGGATAGACACCTCTCGCATCCGTACTCTCCTGTGCAAACGGGTCAAAGATATGGTCTATAAATTCTTCGCCGATTCCTATTCCCGTATCAGAGATAGTCCATCGGTAAGTGCATATTCCGTCTTTTTCTCCCATATCTTCCACTAATGTAGTAATCTTTCCGCCTTTATGATTATATTTTATGCAATTTCCGTAAATATTTAAGAAAATCTGTCTGATATGGAGCGGACTTCCATATATATAAGGATAAGGAATTTTTTGTTTTTCTTTCTCATAATCCAATTCAATACCAGCCTCGACCGCACGGTTTATAATAATCGTCACTATATCACGGGTAAGCTCACCAAGATCAATGTACTCCCTAGAAAGTACAAGATTTCCCTCCTCTATCTTGCTCATCTCCAGAACATCATTTATAAGTGACAGCAGATGGTCCGCAGAAACTCTCATCTTTCTGTGATTTTCAAGCACCAGCTCACGGTCATCAAAATGATCCTCATCAATTTTTAGCAATCCCATAATACCGTTAAGCGGCGTCCTTATATCATGGCTCATACGGCTCAAAAACTCTGTCTTTGTCCTGTTGGCTGTCCGCATCTCGTCAAATGCCGCCTGAAGCCTTGCGTGTTCCTGCTCCTCACGCTCATGCATATGTGTCGTGTCCTGCAATAGGATTATCGCATGAACAACAGGCATTTCACACAGACTGTCCGCATCATAAATAACCGTTCTGGTCATTAAGATACTTTTCTGTACCCAGTGTATATCTCCATTGTCCTCACCGACACAAAATTCCACTGATAACCGCTTTTCTCCTGCGTTAAACCTCTTTAACAGTTTATCAGGGTCTCCTGCCATACAAAAACTGCCTATAGTCTCCTTTGTAATCTTTTTCATGTACTCAAAACAATAATCACGGTAAGAACATGGCAGAGGATAATCCATGAACAAATCCTTACCCTTGTCAGGTTTGCCACAGAGTACAATGTTTCTCTCAAGAACATCCTTTGTAAGGTTGACCGTATATATCACATCAGCCATATCAAGCATTGCATCCACATAACTGTCATTTTCCAAAATAGACTGTTTAAGCTGCTCATAATAAAGTTTAACCTGTTCTTTTACATCCGTTCCCTCCGCAAAACTTTCACATATAGTCTCAAATGCCAAAAGAAAATGATGAAGTTTCCCATCTTTATCCCAGTCAACCGGAATAAGCGTAATACGGCTGTAAACGCCTTTTCCTGCCGTATTATATTGCAATTCGAGCACATCCTGTTCTGACTTCATTTTGAGACTTAACTCTGAAAGTTTTAGATTTTCACGGATACGCTCTCTGTCAGAGCTTTCGACCTGCTCTTTTACTATCTGCTCCGCCGCACCCGTATAACATCCGTCAGATGCAAGGAAAAAGTCATTCCCGGCACGGATAGTCCTGTAAGTATCCAACCCTGCATCACAATAAATGCAGTCTGAAAAATTCTTACCGCGTTTATTAAGCAATTTTAAAAGTTTAAAATCAAGATGTTTTTCTGCCGCAGCTTCTTCTCTTTTCACATGATTTTTGTTGATATACATATCTTTGTCGGCAAGATTAAAAAGTTCCCTCAATGTACTTTTCTCATAATCACAGGCAAGTGCCGTTCCGACAGCATAACTTATCGGTATTTCCGGATGTTTCTCAGACTCCTCAGTCATTTTCTCCCGCACTGTCACAAGACATTTCTTTACGGCTTCACTGTCAAGACCGTGCGTTACAACGATAAATTCATCTCCACCGTCACGGCCGACAAACTGTTCATCCGGTATCGCATCTCTTAAACAGACTGCAAAACGGCGGATATACTCGTCACCTGCTTCGTGTCCGAGACTGTTATTTATACGCCTGAGATTATTAAGGTCAAAACTGCATATCCCGACATCCTCCGCAACCGGCTCCGGATTATTTAACAATTCTTCACATTTATTCTTATTAGGAATACCTGTCGCAACATCAATATAAACTTTGTGCTGCAACATTCTGTTCATTGCCGCATAACGGACAGCCTTAACAAACTCATACCCGATAAGAAGCATCAGTACAACAATGTCTGCCGTAATGTAAAGCTCATACTTTGAAAGCAGAGTTGCCTTTCTCTGTGAATAA
>JBNMLR010000507.1:0-2314 GCA_050874945.1 Butyribacter sp.
ATGCATAACTGCGTAAGTTCGGTTGAAGAATAATTATAGAAAAGAGGAATACGGTGAATATATATTTTGTGTCGCTTGGCTGTGATAAGAACCCTGTGGATAGTGAGATGATGATTACATCTCTTAGGAAAAACGGTTTTGTCCTTACGGATGATATTGAGGATGCGGATGTTATTGTTGTAAATACCTGTTGTTTTATAGGTGATGCAAAGGAGGAGAGCATCAATACCCTTATCGAGATGGGTGGTTACAAGGAGGGCAGATGCAAACTTCTGGTTGCGGCTGGTTGCCTTGCACAGAGGTACCACAATGAGATTAAGGAGGATATTCCGGAGGTTGACCTTATTGTTGGAACGATGGGATATGAGGACTTATCAGAAAAGATAAATGAAGCTTTAGGCGGCAGGGGAGTTTTAGAGTCATTAAAGGATATTGATTATCTTCCGACACCGCTTACTGACAGAGACAGTATGTCGGGCGGCTATTATGCATACTTAAAGATAGCGGAGGGCTGTGACAAGTGCTGTACCTACTGCGTTATCCCAAAAGTCAGAGGTCGTTACAGAAGTGTTCCAATGGATAACCTTATCGCACAGGCGAAACATCTTGTCGCAAACGGAGCAAAGGAACTTATCCTTGTCGCACAGGAGACTACCCTTTATGGTAAGGATATTTACGGCGAAAAGAGTCTGCCAAAACTTTTAGAGGAACTTTCTAAGATTGATGAGCTTAAATGGATAAGGATATTGTATTGTTATCCTGAGGAGATTACGGATGAGCTTATAGCTGCGATAAAAAATCTTCCGAAAGTATGTCATTATCTGGATATGCCTATACAGCACGGTTCGGATGATGTGCTTAGAAGAATGGGAAGATGGACTAACAGGGAGCAGATAGAAAAAACAGTTTCAAAACTCAGAAAAGAAATTCCTGACATTGCACTTAGGACAACTCTTATAACGGGATTTCCGGGTGAGACGGAGGATGATTTTGAACAGGTAAAAGAGTTTGTAAAGAAAATGGAGTTTGACAGACTCGGAGTATTTACTTATTCAAGAGAAGAAGACACACCTGCGGCTGAGATGGACGGTCAGATAGACGAGGAAGTCAAAGAAGCAAGGCGTGACGAGATAATGCAGATTCAGCAGGATATTGCTTTTGACAAGAGCAATTCAAGAGTGGGAGAGATATACGAGGTAATGATAGAGGGAAGACTTCCGGATGAAGGAGTATATATTGCGAGAACATATATGGATGCTCCGGATGTTGACGGATATGTTTTCATTCAGTCAGATTACAATCTTGATTCAGGCGATTTTGTTAAGGTCGAGATAACAAGATCAGATGAGTACGACCTTATAGCCGAAATAATAGAATGAGAGGATGACAGTATGAATCTACCAAATAAAATAACAATGTTGAGAGTTATAATGATACCGTTCTTTGCGTTTTTTATGCTTACGGATGTTGTTGAAAATTCTAAGTATATTGCGGTTGCTATCTTTATCATAGCATCACTTACGGATACGCTTGACGGATTTATCGCAAGGAAATACAATCTTGTGTCAAACTTCGGAAAGTTTATGGACCCGCTTGCGGATAAACTGCTTGTCAGCACGGCACTCATATGCTTTGTGTCTATACCTGGCAATCCGATGCCTGTATGGGGCGTTATCGTTATCATAAGCAGAGAGTTTATCATAAGCGGTTTCAGACTCGTTGCAGCAAATGAGGGCATTGTGCTTGCCGCAAGCTGGTGGGGCAAGGTTAAGACTACTGTCCAGATGGTGATGTCAGTGCTTCTTATCGTAAATTTCAGTGGTGAAGTGATAGACATTATCGAAAACATATTTATCTATGCGGCTATCGCTCTGACGGTAATATCACTTGTGGATTATCTCGTTAAGAACCGGAAAGTCCTTGATGACGGAAAAATGTGATACAGAAAGGCTGACAAAAGATGGGTAAAGTAATAGTTGTCGGAGGAGGGGCAGCAGGAATGATGGCTGCCATATCTGCCGCAGAGTCGGGAGATAGTGTGCTCCTTATCGAGAAGAACGAAAAGCTTGGGAAAAAAGTTTATATCACAGGCAAGGGAAGATGCAATATAACAAATGACAGCGATGTTGAAAATCTGCTGAAAAATGTAAGGTCAAATCCAAAGTTCTTATACAGTGCTTTTTATACATTTGACAGTTACCGCATGATGGACTTTTTAGAGAGCGAAGGACTTAAGATAAAGACTGAGCGTGGAAACAGGGTTTTCCCTGAGTCTGATAAGTCATCTGATGTGATAAGGACACTTAAAAAGGCA
>JBNMLR010000508.1:0-2313 GCA_050874945.1 Butyribacter sp.
CAAAAGGAACTGCTAATAAAATGGGTAATGCTTTGATGAGCGGTGTTGGTGGTTCTATTGAAAAAATGAGGTCTACTTTTGATGTTTTTAAGTATAGTGTAGGTGAATCAATAGCTAATCCGATAAAAAAAGTTATAGATAAGATAACTGATTTAATGGGTGAGTTTAATAAACTTGATAAAACACAACAAAAAAATATTGTTAAATTTGCTTTGTTAGCGGCAGCAGTGGGACCGGTTATCCTGGTCTTTGGAAAAACAGTCACACTTGTTGAAAAACTTACAAAGACTGTTGGAAAAGCGGGCGAAGCATTTGCTACATTTAAGAGTAATGCAAGGGCGGCTCAGGGAATATTATCAACCATTCAGATGCCAAAGCTGCATATGCCGAACGCTAAAGTGTTCACGCTAATAAGTGATGGTGCAAAGATGGCTGTATCTCCTGTTAGAAATGCAGGAGCAGCAATGGTCAGATTTGCGGCACAAAGCAGAGTGCTAAGCACTGTATCAATGGCTTCAAGTAAGACTTTTGGAGTGTTTGGCAGAGGCTTGAAACTACTATATAGTCCACTTGGAAAAGTTGGGTCATTAGCTGGGACACTTGGCAAGTCTGTTTTTGCATTGTTGGGACCTGTAGGAACAGCAATACTTGTTGTGGGTGCTCTTGTTGCAGCAGGAATCCTTTTGTATAAGAACTGGGATAAGGTCAAGCAGACAGCCGGGAAAGTATTCAATTATGTTAAAAGTGTATTCAATGCGTGCGGTGTTTCGGGAAATAGTCTGAAAAAAGACCTTGAGCCGATAGGAAATAAATTTACAAAGATAGGAAATCATGCAAAAAAATTATGGGTAGCGATAGAGCCTGTTATGACGCAGATAGCAAGTACGGCAAAACTTGTATTTGGTACTGTACTTGGTGCTCAGATAGGTGTTGCTATCGGAATATTAAGTTCGTTCTGGAACACGGCGAAAAACATCATATCCGGAATATTAAAGGTTTTTGATGGAATAATAACATTCCTTACGGGTGTGTTTACCGGAAACTGGAAAAAAGCCTGGAGCGGAATAAAAGAGATATTCTCCGGAGTATTCCAGTCACTTGTATCTCTTTGTAAAATGCCGTTAAATGCTGTTATAGGAGCTATAAACGGAGCTATCGCAGGCATAAACAAGTTGCATTTGAAAATTCCTAAATGGGTGCCGGGAATGGGCGGTAAAGAATTTGGTATTCATATTCCGACAATCCCACAGCTTGCAAAAGGTACATCAAACTGGCAGGGCGGTATCGTTCAGGTACATGAAAAAGGCGGCGAGATTATAGATCTTCCCAAAGGTTCAAGAGTTTACCCACACGATAAGTCAGTCCGTCAGGCATACAAAGACGGTCAGGCAGCAGGAGGAAGAAAGACTGTAATTCAGATTCCTAAATTAGCGGACACGATTGTAGTGCGTGAAGATGCTGACATTGATAAGATTGTTGAGAAATTAGCTAAGAAACTTGAAGATACGGCAAACAATGTAGGAGATGGTGACTTTGAATATATATATTAAGTATGATAAAGAAAAGGTGCGGCTTCCCGTGTTGCCGTCAGAGTTTGAAATGTCAGCAACACAGGGTAATACGACAGTAGTTATACATGATTTCGGAGAAATCAATTTAAAAGGTGACAGAGGGTTGTATAGCATATCCTTGTCATCTTTTTTCCCAAGTGAACATTATTATTTTTGTAAGTGTGAACCTAAAGCCCCGTCAAAATATATTAAAATTTTCAAAGAATTATTTGAAAAAAATGAGACGGTGCAGTTGATAATAACAACGACACCTATTAATTTTTTCTGCACAATATCAGACTTTGCATATTCTAAAAATGATGGTACAGGAGACATAAATTTCACAATGAAGTTTACGGAATACCGTGAGTGCAGGAATAAGACCGTTAAATCAAAGACCACTAAGGCAAGACCTGCTAAAAAGAAAAAAGGCGGGGGAAAGAAATACACATATACATGGAAAAAAGGCGATACATGGGCGAAGGTTGCAAAAAAGGAAACAGGATTTTCAACAAATGCTGCATATTTGAAAAAAATCAATAAAAAATATATACAAGCAGCTAAAAAGAAGTATTGCAAAAAACATAATGTAAAAACAGTAAAAGACAGTAGAGCATTAGTGGGATATAATATTTTGATAGGTGCGGAGTTGTGACAAGATATGAGTAAAAAAGCAGTATTGAGATGGAACAATTCAAATAAAATTGTTGAATTAAAGTTTAATTCTTTGGAATGGAGTGGAACAGACACGCAGGTGTCAAGA
>JBNMLR010000509.1:0-2304 GCA_050874945.1 Butyribacter sp.
AGCAGTGCACTCTGTCACCGTCAGCACTTAGGCAGCGTATTTTGCTGACTTAGTACTGTTACGAGTGACAGGTAGCGAGAGCGTGCCTGCTGCAGTATTGTTATATCTGCACAATTAGCACAATATATAATAATTATCAAAATTATTTAAGTCTCATTCTATAAACAACAGGTTTATCACTCTTTACAAACGGAGCCTTTATTATCATTCTGTCATCCTCTCTGATAAACTCAGGCTGCTCGTCATAGCCGAGTGCGGTAAATTCCTCAATGATACCGTGGAAATCCTTGCTGTTTTCTCCCATACTCTTAACGATTATGTCCTCGCCGTTCTGCTTCATAGGGATTATGTAGATGCAGTCTGCCTTACAGGTAAATCTTATATCCTCAGATGTAAAGTCTTTTCTGCCCTCCTCAGAGAACATTCCCTCTACTACTTCGGTGCTTCCCTCCTCCTGCACTCTCCACGGATGAGTTCCGTATATAGCTTCGCCGTTTATATCCATCCACTCTCCGATTTCTTCCATTATCTTGATTTCTTCATCGCAGATGGTTCCGTCAGCTTTCGGTCCTACATTGAGTAAGAGACAGCCGTTCTTGCTGACAATATCAACGAGATCCTGTAAAATGTCACTTGATTTTTTAAATCTGTTCTGCTCAGTATAACACCATGAGTTAAATGCCATTGAGGTATCAGCCTGCCAGTAGAATGGCTTTGCTTCTGAAAAGTGACCTCTCTCCATGTCGAGTATTCCCGTTCCAAGCATCATCGCATCATGCTTGTAGGAAATGCCTACTTTCATTCCCCATTCTTCTGCACGGTTATAGTAATATGCAGCAAATTTCTTTAAATACTCTTTTACTGAGTCATGCTGAATCCACCAGTCAAAATAGACCATTGACGGCTTATATTTCTCAACAAGCTCACAGTTTCTCGCAAGCCAGTCCTCAAGAAATTCCTTTGGAGGTGCGGGACTGAAAAGATCCTGATTGTCAGGCTCAGGCATTGCAGGCCAATAAAAATCACCGAGTTTCATAGGCTGTTTTATGTCACTCTCAAACTCGCAGCCGTGTCCCATAAAGAAAGCGTGCTCAACACGATGGTTTGACTCACAGAATACAAGTCCCTCATCCTGTATCGCCTCTTTGAGTTCTCCGAGAACATCCCTTTTCATTGCTTTTTTTACGCTTGTCCACTCACTTATCTCACTGTCGTACATCTGAAATCCGTCATGGTGCTCAGCAACAGGCATAACATATTTTGCTCCCGCTTTTTTGAACAGTTTAACCCACTCCTTAGGGTCAAATTTTGGTGCAGTAAACATTGGTATGAAATCTTTATATCCAAACTTTGTATGCTCACCAAAAGTTTCTCTGTGGTGTTTCCACTCCTCCATATCCTGAATATACATATTTCTTGAATACCATTCATTATTGAAAGCAGGAACACTGAAAAGTCCCCAGTGGATAAAAATTCCAAACTTTGCGTCCCTGAACCACTTAGGTGCTTCGTACTCAGACAAAGAAACCCAGTCAGGCTTATAAGGTCCCTTTTCTATTACATCATCAACAATCTTTAAATATTTTTCCTGTACTGTCATTCATAACCTCCTATATTAAAATTTATTTACTCTCTTCCTTAACTCTTATAAGGTTCATTACCTCCGGTTTCTCACTCAGAAGTATTCTCACAAGTTCTCCCGGATGAGGGCAGCTCTCGACTTTCTCACCCTTTTCGTTTTTCATGTCGAGCACTTTTACCATAACATTTTCCCCTGATGGCTTCATTATCTCTATCTCGTCACCTACGCAGAATTTATTTTTCTGCTTAATAAGTGCGTATCCATCTCCATCAACATCCCTTATTATTCCTAAGAATACATAACCTCTCACATATGTGTTGTTGTCATATATCTGTGTCTCATGAGTGGTCGGTCCGTAGAAAAATCCCGTTGTGAACTGTCTGTAAGTACATTTTGAGATTTCTTCCATATAATATTCTTTCTTTGACTCATAAAGCTCAGCCGACTCAAAATAATCGTCAATCGCCTGACGGTATGTTCTTGCAACATCTGCAACATAGAGAGCAGTTTTCATTCGTCCCTCTATCTTGAAACTGTCGATACCCGCATCTACAAGGTCAGGGATATGTTCTATCATGCAGAGGTCTTTTGAGTTGAATATATATGTTCCTCGTTCGTTTTCCTCGATTGGAATATACTCACCCGGTCTGCTCTCCTCAACGATATGATATTTCCATCTGCAAGGGTGTGTGCAGGCTCCAAGATTTGCATCTCTGCCCGTA
>JBNMLR010000510.1:0-2302 GCA_050874945.1 Butyribacter sp.
ATAAAAAGACATGACAGTTAAAAAAGACGTGGTAATCTTTTTAAGATGCCATGTCTTTTTTACATATAGAAAAATGCTCGTAACGCAGTGTGATGCCAACGAGAATTGCGAAGCAATTCTTGCAGGAGCAAAACGCTGGTTTTGCTCTTTTTTACATATAGAAAAATGCTCGTAACATAGTGTGACGCAATGGCAAAACGCCGGTTTTGCCATTTTATATGAATTTCTGAAAAGGGACCTGTTTTGACAAAATCTGCATAAGAAATAGTGTAGTATGATTTCAACATCACATGAATACGGGGGTTAAAGATTTTGTGTACTCTTTTTATGCTGATTTTTATTGGATATTAAACTTCATAATGAACCTGTTTCTGGTGTGGCTTGTGGCATTTATACGCAGAAAGGAATATACACCGTTTCGGTGGGCGGGTGCCTGTGCCGTGGTGGCACTTATCTCGGTCATACATAAAATAAGTGTTTTAGAACAGAGAAATATTGTTCCGGATGGTTTATACTGCGTTATTGGCGTGCTGCTTTTGACAGGGTTATCCTATAAATATAAGGGGAATAAAAAGAAAATCGTACTGACTGAGTTTCTAAGGGATATGGTTATGTTGATGTTTAGCGTGAGCATTACCGCAGGATGCCTTTTGTTCATGCAGGAGCACATGGACGGTCTTAAAAGTGCAGATGTTAAAAAGGCATTTATCTTTAATATCATTTCATTTGTGATATTGTATGCATTATTTTTTATCATGCGTAATATTATTAAGAATGAAGCGAAAAAGTGTGAGACGATAATGTGTGCCGTTTTAATACATGAAAATGTAAAAAAGAGTATTAATGTACTGTATGACACGGGAAACAATCTTTTCAGTCCATACACAAATGAACCCGTAAACATAATATCAAAAGAGACAGCCATTCAAATGGGAGTGAGGGATAAGCAGAAACCGCTTCTCATACCATATAATTCAATAGGCGGCAGCGGCTTGCTTGAAACATACAGGTTTGAAAAGCTGGTATTTATGGATGGCAGTATTATGATGAACTTTTTAGGAGCAGTTAGTGAAAAAATTGATAAAAATAGTGATGTTCAGATGATATTAAACTGTTCCGGTAAAAAAATAAAAAGGCGTGGTACAGCGAGTTGTCAATAAGGCTTTGAGCTGATGTGTACCTGTGCAAAAAGGAGGACAAAAATGGTAAAAGTTTCAATACCAAACAGATTTCAATTTAGGATGATGCCGGAGATAAGAGGATTTATATTCCCAAAAAAGGGGGGAGAGATACATTATATAGGAGGGGCAGAGATACTTCCGGCTCCGCTCACTATAGAGGAAGAAGAACAGGTTATGAAAAAACTCGGAGGTGATGAGGATAAGGAGGCGAGGAGCAATCTTATCGAACATAATCTCAGACTTGTAGTGTATATCGCAAAAAAATTTGATAATACGGGGGTCGGGGTTGAGGACCTTATATCAATAGGAACGATAGGACTTATAAAGGCGATAAACACCTTTAATCCGCTTAAGAACATAAAGCTTGCTACATACGCGTCAAGATGCATAGAAAATGAGATACTTATGTATCTGCGCCGTAATAACAAACTTAAACTTGAAGTTTCCATTGATGAGCCGTTAAATGTCGACTGGGACGGAAATGAACTTCTCTTGTCGGATATTCTTGGAACTGATGAAAACATCATTTCAAAAGACATGGAAGATGAGGTAGACAAAAAACTGCTTAGAATGGCACTGTCAAAGTTGAATAAAAGGGAGAGAATGATAATCGAGCTCAGATTTGGAATAAATTCTGCTGACGGGGAAGAAAAAACGCAAAAGGAAGTGGCAGACATGATGGGTATTTCCCAGTCATATATTTCAAGACTTGAGAAAAAGATAATCAGGCGTCTGAAAAAAGAAATAGTAAGAATGGAATAGTATCTTACGATTTGGTAAATCCTACTTTGTATAAGCTTAATTTCAAAATATCCGGAGGTTATGATGGCTGTATATAAAGTAGAGATATGTGGTGTAAATACATCAAAATTACCATTGCTTACCGAAGAAGAAAAAAAGGAGCTTTTTGTTAAGATACGAAAGGGCGACAGAGAAGCCAGGGAAAAATTTATAAAAGGCAATCTGAGACTTGTTTTAAGCATAATCCAGAGGTTTGGTGCTGCCGGGGAAAACAGTGATGACCTGTTTCAGATAGGGTGCGTTGGTCTTATGAAAGCCATAGATCACTTTGATGTGACGATGAATGTAAAATTCAGTACCTACGCCGTTCCAATGATAAT
>JBNMLR010000511.1:0-2290 GCA_050874945.1 Butyribacter sp.
CATCTGCACTTGTTGATGATGTAAAGGGTATGAAGATAGGTATTCCTAAGGATTATCTCGGTGAGGGACTTGACAGCGAGGTAAAAGATGCAATCTTAAACGCTGCAAAGGTTCTTGAAGAAAAAGGTGCGATAGTCGAGGAGTTTGACTTAAGCCTTGTTGAATATGCAATCCCTGCATATTATGTTATAGCCTGTGCTGAGGCGAGTTCAAATCTTGCGAGATTTGACGGTGTGAAATACGGATACCGCACGGAGGAGTATGACGGACTCCACAATATGTATAAAAAGTCACGTTCAGAGGGCTTTGGAGCAGAGGTAAAGAGAAGAATAATGCTCGGTTCTTTCGTGTTGAGTTCGGGATATTATGATGCGTATTATCTTAAGGCACTCAGGACAAAGGCTCTTATAAAGAAAGCATTTGACGAAGCATTTGCAAAATACGATGTTATTTTAGGACCGGCTGCACCTACAACGGCACCAAAACTTGGTGAAAGTTTAAGTGATCCTCTTAAGATGTATCTTGGGGATATATATACAATTTCGGTAAATCTTGCCGGACTTCCGGGTATAACTGTTCCATGCGGAACGGATTCAAAAGGTCTGCCGATAGGTTTACAGCTTATTGGTGACTGCTTTAAGGAAAAGAACATTATACGTGCAGCATACAGTTTTGAGCAGACAAGAGAATTTAAACACAGTCCGCTTGCAGAATAATGGAAAAGAGGTAAAGTATGAAACAGTATGAAACAGTCATCGGATTGGAAGTACACGTAGAGCTTGCCACAAAGACAAAGATTTTTTGCGGATGTTCTACGGAGTTTGGCGGCAAGCCAAATTCACATACCTGTCCTGTATGTACGGGTATGCCGGGTTCACTTCCGGTACTTAATAAAAAGGTTGTTGAATATGCCGCAGCAGTAGGTATTGCCACAAATTGTACCATTACACAGAATTGTAAATTTGACAGAAAGAATTATTTTTATCCTGATAATCCTCAGAATTATCAGATTTCACAGTTGTACCAGCCAATCTGCCGCAACGGACATATTGATATAGAGACAGAGAGCGGAGTTAAGAAAAGCATCGGAATACATGAGATACACATGGAGGAAGATGCAGGAAAACTCGTGCATGATGAGTGGGGCGAAAGCTCACTTGTAGATTTCAACCGTTCAGGTGTACCGCTTATTGAGATAGTATCTGAGCCTGACATGAGGTCTGCAGAGGAAGTTATCGCATATCTTGAAAAGTTAAGACTTATCGTTCAGTACCTCGGTGCTTCTGACTGTAAATTACAGGAGGGCTCAATGCGTGCCGATGTAAACCTTTCGGTGAGAGAGGTCGGAGCGACAGAGTTTGGCACTAGAACAGAGATGAAGAACCTTAATTCTTTCAAGGCTATCGCAAGAGCGATAGAGGGCGAGAGAGAGCGTCAGATAGACCTTATCGAAGCAGGGGAAAAGGTTGTTCAGGAGACAAGAAGATGGGATGATACAAAAGAGTATTCTTATGCGATGCGTTCAAAAGAGGATGCACAGGATTACAGATATTTCCCTGAGCCTGATCTTGTACCTATCATCATAAGTGATGAGTGGCTTGACGAGATAAAGAAAAATCAGCCTGAGTTCAGGGATGAGAAATTCAAGAGATATGTTGAGGAATACAAACTTCCTGAATATGATGCAGATATTCTTACGGGAAATAAGCATCTCGCTGACCTTTTTGAAGCTACAACGGCAATATGCAACAATCCTAAAAAGGTTTCTAACTGGCTTATGGTCGAGACAATGCGTCTTATGAAAGAAAATGAGATGGAGCCTGAACAGCTTAAGTTCTCGCCTGAAAACCTTGCAAAACTCATAAATCTTGCAGAAGACAGGGTTATAAACAGCTCAGTTGCAAAAGAAGTCTTTGAAAAGATATTTAATGAGGATATAGATCCTGAGAAATATGTCGAGGAGAATGGTCTTAAGAATGATACTGATGACGGAGCATTAAAAGAGACTATCGAAAAGATAGTTGCCGACAATCCGCAGTCAGTAGAGGATTATCACAGCGGAAAGAAAAAGGCTATCGGATTCCCTGTAGGTCAGACAATGAAAGCCACACAGGGAAAAGCAAATCCTGGAATCGTAAATAAGATCTTAACAGAGATTTTAGATAATATGTAAATAAGAACGATTTGTTCAAAATATCATAAGATATACAAAAAGATACTTTTATCAGTTGGTAAAAGTATCTTTTTTTTTAAAGTTTAAAAAAAAGGGAACCAAACATCATCTATATTC
>JBNMLR010000512.1:0-2280 GCA_050874945.1 Butyribacter sp.
CATGGAAAGACCATCAAAGAACCGGAAAAATATGATAATGAAGCACTCTACTCAGATACACCTGCAGAGCTTGGCTATAAAGAGATAACATATGTGCCATATGCGAACTGGGGCAACAGAGGAGCCGGAGAAATGTACACATGGCTCAGGAGGTTTTGCTAAATCTTTAAGTAATATATAAATGATTGATTGTAATATTTGAAAAAATAATATAGCTTTATATCAATATACAAAAGCCGTGTGGGAGAATGATTTTTAATCATTAACATCTCTCACACGGCTTTATTGTAGTAAAATATAATTTTGAATTTATAAAAGTATCCGTTGCAATATATAACAAAAAATATTTCATCTGTTTTTTCAAAAAACTTAAGAAATTATTTTCTTAATCTTTTCTATATCACTTCCTGTAATTTCTGCTATCTGCTCTATAGTAAGATTAGCTTTATACATATTTTTGATAATTTCCTTTTCTTTTTCGTTCTGTTTTTCCTGCTTCTTTTGAAAATCAAGCACTTTGTTGCTAAGTTCAGTATTCTCTACTCTCAGTTCCTCATTTTCACCTTTCAGTTCATCCACCATATACTTTACGGTATTTTCATCCAATATTCTTAAAGCTTCTGAATACATATTAAACACCTCCTCCGGTTTTACAAGATATTCTGCCATCTCAATATATATTTCTTCAAGCCACGGATATTTCTCGATATTTCTATCTATCTTTTCTATATCATCAGTTACAAGAAGTGACAGCCACGCATTTACATCTTTTCTTGTATTATTTTCTATATCATTACTTAAATAATATTCGCTTTTCTTAAACTCGTCAAGTGCAATTATATAACATTCCTGATACATTTCCATATCAAGTCCGGTATCAAATTTCATCTTTCCCTGATGCAGATATGCTCCTTTTAAATTCTCCGATTTACAGATTGTGGGTGAATTTTCGTATATTACTATCGTTATCACTTTATTAAGGTCTTTATATGTAAAATAATTGCCTTTTTCTGATTTTACTCTTGCATATTGTCTCGTCATTGTGTCAGCAAGATAGCACGTTATCCTTTCACCCGGAAATGTATATGGAACTTTTTGTATTTCTACATTTACAAGTGAACCGTCCTCCAGTTCGACCAGCATATCCATTATAAGAAGTGACGCTTCATTGACTATCCTGTTTTCATTTGAAAGCATACATTTTACTATTACTCTTTCACCCAATACCGAACCTATAAAATCTGAGAGTCTGTCTGAATGAATATCAACCGAAAACATCTTTTTGAAAAACGGGTCATATGTAAGCGGCAATGTTTTCTTACCTGCCATATACTCTTGAAAACGCTTTTTCCATTCCCCCGAAAGAGCAAGATAGTTCTGATATAACAGTGGATTTTTCGCTAATCTTCGTTCAAGGTCTTCTGCCTGACATGAGTTTTCTTCTATATATCTTTTTAGTTTTGCTATTCCTTTGGTTTCTATATTATTGTTTTTTGAACGATTACTTTCTGCATTATCACTTTTTACATTGTTGCTTTCTGCATCTTTACTTTTTATATTGTTGTTTTTTACTATTTCACTTCCAAATTTACTTTCTTCCATACTTCCCCTCCCGTGTATTATATTTACCGAATCCATTTCAAATAAGTGCATTTTTTATTTCTTATAGGATAAATATATTCTTAGAAAATGACTTTTTAAACATACAGATTTCATAGTCATTTTTGATATGTTGATAGTCACAGAAAAAAATCAATTCATGAATTAATAGCGAATTTCTTAAGTGAATTAATCATAACATACAACTTATAACTTTAATATGTGAATATTTCATAAAATAAAACTTACATTTTCTCACAAAATAGATAATTTTATATTAACAGACACCTTGTAAAATTATGCAATCTGCATTATATCATTTAATAAAATTTGTAAAAAAATAACAAAAAAATTGCTGCTAAACCACCGCAAACCACGATTATATCATTAATTGCATTACTTTTCATATATATCCTTTATTTTTTCTTTTACAAATCCCGATACACAGACAAACAGGGCTTATATATGTTCTGCAAGCGGCATTTCAAACTCGCCGGTTCTTGCGCACCTAAGCACCTAACATAATAATCCTTTATTTTTTCTTTAAATCAGCCAAAAAACAGCCGTGCCGGATATATATTTGCAACCGAAGAGCTTTTGAACAGCGTCAGTACTTAGTGAGTGTTTTTTACTCACTTATGTACTGCTACGCTGTTCGCAGAGCGAAAGCGTCCCTGAGCG
>JBNMLR010000513.1:0-2279 GCA_050874945.1 Butyribacter sp.
GTACCTGACAGTATAACAAAAGGCGGTGTGAGATATAAAGTTACTTCTGTGGCAGCAGGTGCGTTTGCAGGCTGCAAAAAATTAAAAGAAGTAACGATAGGAAAAAATATAAAAACGGTCGGAAAAAACTGTTTTAAGAATTGCCACAACCTGAAAAAGATTAATATGAGGACTAAAATATTTAGGAAGGCAGGGAAAAATTCGTTAAAAGGAACTAATAAAAAGCTTATTGTAAGTTGCAATAAAAAGAAGATGGCAAAATATAAAAAGCTGTTAAAAAATAAGGGGAACAATAAATATAAAATGAAAAAAGATAATAAAAGCGCACCCGGAGGGAGTCGAACCCTCGACACACAGCTCCGGAGGCTGTCGCTCTATCCACTGAGCTACGGGTGCACATACAATTTAGTATTTTAGCATATCACATGGTTGTTGTAAAGTGTTAAGCGTGCAAAATAATTTAGCTATGGTAACAGTTGAGCTATAAAGATGCAGTTGATAGTTTTTCTAAACTGTTCAAGTGTGTTTGCAGGAGTGTACGGCTTTACAACGACCCTGTGTTGTGTTAAAATTATCTTTTATGGGATAGAAATTGCGAGAGAGGGAAAGTGATTTCAATGTTTAAATATAAAAAAATTGTTATTTTTTTAGTGATTTCAGTTCTTTTATTGGGAAGTGTTATATTATATACGGTACTTTCGGGAATGGATTCAGCAAATACGGTAAATAATATTAAACAGCAGACAAACTCTCAGGAAGAAAAAGAAGTAAATGAGAACAGTGATTACGATACAGTCTCAACAGATAATGTGAATGAACAGATAGACGGACTTGTATCAGGTTATCTTAACGCAAAGCTTAACGATAACATATCAGGCATGAAAAAATATGTAAATGATACAACAGCGATAGATGAAAAAAAGATACAGGCGCAGAACCAGAGCATAGAATCATATGACAATATAAAGTGTACGATTAAAAAATGTTATTCTGCCGATGCATACAGAGTATATGTGTATTGTGACATAAAGGCATTTGGTGTTGAGAGTATGCTGCCGTCATTGTCGGCATATTATATAAAGAGAGCATCAGATGGAGATTATAAGATATATTTTGGAAAAATAAACAGCAGTGAGCAGAAAGAGATTTCAAAGTTTGACAAGAGTGACGAGATAACGGCACTAAAAGATTCCGTGCAAAAGAGGATGAATGAACTGATAAGTACGGATGAAGAAGTGAGGACGCTTTTTGATGAGTTAAAAAGCGGCGAATAAAAGATGATTGTTTCATACAGAGTTGTTATGAGAAGATTACGAGAGTACATTGTACGGGCATGGAGGATGAGCATGAGTGAAAACGGCATAAGGATAAATAAATATTTAAGTGAAGCAGGTGTCTGTTCAAGGCGTGAAGCCGACAGGTTAGTCGATGCAGGCAGAGTGTGTATTGACGGTGTTACGGCGGTATCAGGTGCAAAGGTATGTGACGGTCAGACGGTCACGCTTGATGGAAGAAATGTGAAAAAAGAGGAAGAAGAAATTTATCTTGCTTTTTATAAACCAAAGGGAATCGTTTGCACAACGGCAACAGAGGAAAATGGTGAGAAGATAAAAAATGTCGTAGAATACATAAATTATGACAAGAGGATATATCCGGTCGGAAGACTTGACCAGGCATCAGAGGGACTTTTGCTTATGACAAATCAGGGCGATGTTATGGAAAAAATCCTCCGCAGCAGATATGGACATGAAAAAGAATATTTTGTCAAGGTAGACCATAAAGTGACAGATGACTTTTTAAGGAAAATGGGAGAGGGAGTTCCTATTCTTGATACCGTTACAAAACCGTGCAAAGTATGGAAAGAAGATGATTTTAGTTTTCACATCATACTCACGCAGGGATTAAACAGACAGATAAGACGAATGTGCGAATATTTTGGTTACAGGGTTGTGCATCTTAGGAGAGACAGGATAATGAACATAACTCTTGACGGACTCAAAAAAGGAAGATACCGTAAACTGACATTACGTGAGGTAGCGGAACTAAAAAAGATGCTTTGAAGCTGCTGGTGTTATGAGCAGGCATCAGAGCGGATTGCGAATATCCGCTTGAATAGTATGTATGAATTTTTTCATATGCAGTAAAATATATGCAGATAATGACAGGTGGATATATTTTATATTGTATGTATGGAGGAGATAATGGCAGAAACAGGTAGAATGAAAGGACTTATTGATATATTGAATAGAGCGGCGGCTGTTTATTATCAGGGCAAAGAC
>JBNMLR010000514.1:0-2273 GCA_050874945.1 Butyribacter sp.
CGTTATGATGAACGGCTGGATGCCGAGCACACCGATAAGAAATCCCTGAACTGCACCAAACACAAGACCTATTACAAGTACAACTGCTATGGCAACTACCGGACTCCATTTAAGATTTGTCATACCGTATGCCATTACCATACAGTCAAGTCCGACAAGTGAACCTACCGAAATGTCGATACCACCGGTAAGCATTACACAGGTCATACCACAGGCTACACATATAAGACCTGCATTTGTTATAAGAAGATTTAAGAAAGTCTGGAAATGTCCAAAACCTTTATCTTCATATATAACACAACCTATTCCGTACATAACTATAAAAAGAACTATCGTAATAAGCAATAAAAGATTATTGCCGCCAATTTTTAATTTATTTTTCATTTCACAACAGCCTCCCCTCCGGTAGCACCAGCTTTGCGTGCTTTTCTATTCTTCATATAACTCTGGATTGCAGGAGCCTGTATAACAACGATTATAACGATAACAATAGCTTTAATAACAGGAGCCTGCTCAGTCTTTACACCGAAAGCAAGAAGCGTTGTAGAAAGTGCCTGTATCGTATATGCTCCGATGATGGAACCGGCAAGTGAGAATTTACCACCTGCAAGACTGTTACCACCAAGTGCTACGGCAAGGATAGCATCCATTTCAAAGTTAAGACCGATGTTGTTTGAGTCAGCCGAATAAATTCTCGATGATGCAACAGTTCCGGCAATACCTGCACCAAGACCACAGATAACATAGCATAAGAAGATGATAAGTCCTGAATTTATACCCATTATCCTTGCAGCCTTTGGATTTATACCAACAGCCTGTATATACATTCCAAGTGCCGTCTTTTTAAGAAGAAGCGTTGCAAGTATAACACATATAATGGCAACAAATATAGGTGTAGGTATAGGACACTCCCAACCTCCTATATGCCAGAAGTTTCCAAGATATTTATACTGTTTTACGTGAACATATGTATTCTGGTTGTTACTTACAACAAGACCTATGGCTCTTGCAGCCGTATAGAGTACAAGCGTCGCTACCATCGGCTGAACCTTAAGATTTGAAACCATAAAACCGTTAAAGCATCCGCAGACACCACCGATAAAGATTCCAAACAGTACACCGAAGATGATAGGCATCTTAACAGATGAAGCTGAGTTTACTCCATATCCTACAAGTGAAGTACAACAGCATGATGCAACAAGTGCCATTACCGAACCTACGGATATATCAGTACCTGCCGAAACGGCAATGGTGAGTGTCATTCCTATCGCAAGTATCGCAATCTCACTACCTCTGTTTGCAATATCTATAAGTCTTCCATATAATACTCCGTTGTTTATTGAAATCTGTAAAAAGCTTGGTGATTTGATAACATTTACAAGTATCACCACCAGCAGACACACGGCAGGAAAAAACAATTTACTTCCCGTGCATTTTTTCCAAAACGAGTTCTTCTCCTTACTCATCCTTGTCACCTCCCGCAATAGCTTTCATGATAGAATTCTGTGTCATTTCATCATCAATCTCTCCAACTTTGACACCGTCTCTTAAAACGACCATTCTATCACACGTTCTAAGCATTTCTTCAATCTCAGATGAGATAAATATTACAGCCTTGCCCTCTTTCGCAAGTTTGATTATAAGTTTCTGTATCTCTGTTTTTGTTCCTATGTCGATACCTCTTGTAGGCTCATCGAGAATAAGGAAATCAGGATTTGTGGCAAGCCATCTTCCGAGGATTACTTTCTGCTGGTTACCACCTGACAACTGACTTATGGGAACTTCCATACTAGGCGTCTTAACCTGTATCTCTTTTATGTATTTGTCAGCTATCTTTTCCTGCTCTGCCCTCGGCAGAAGTCTGAACATTCCACGCTTTGCCTGAACGGCAAGTATAATATTTTCCCTGATTGAAAGGTCTGCGATAACACCCTCTGCCTTTCTGTCATCCGGCAGAAATCCCATGCCGAGTTTCATGGCATCTATAGGTGAATTTATCTTTACTTCTTTTCCTTTTACTTTAAGAGTACCACTCTGTGATTTGTCGGCACCATAGATAACTCTGGCAAGTTCGCTTCGTCCTGAACCTAAAAGTCCTGTAAGACCGATAACCTCGCCCTTGTGTATAATAAGGTCGAAAGGTTTTATCTTTCCTTTGTGACCAAGTCCTTTTGCATCTATGATAACCTCATCCTGTACTGAACTCTCCGCCTCTTTAATAGAAGCAAGATCGTCAAAGTTCTTACCCATCATCTTTGCAACAAGTTCTACTC
>JBNMLR010000515.1:0-2269 GCA_050874945.1 Butyribacter sp.
CTGAAAATTATATGAGTGAAACGAACAGCGAGAAAATTTTATTTTCGAGCTGTAGCATTCATTTTTATATCAGCGTATTTTGCTGGCTTAGTACTGTTACGAGTGACAGGTAGCGAAAGCGTACCTGCAGAGACTATTTATTATATCATTGTAATTAACACAAAGTATATCAGTTTCGTAGTTGTCTATAAAATAAAAGGAGGAGTAATATGAACTTATTTGAGATATTAGGACCTGTTATGGTCGGACCGAGCAGCTCACACACAGCGGGAGCAGTAAGGATAGGTTATGTAGCAAGACACCTTTTAAAGGACGAGCCATGCAAAGTAAAGATAGGACTTTACGGTTCATTTGCACAGACGGGAAAAGGTCACGGAACAGACAGGGCACTTATCGCGGGCATACTTGATATGCATCCCGACGATATGAGAATACCTGAAAGTTTTGAACTTGCAAAGGCGGCAGGCATAGAGTATGAATTTTACAACGCAGACATAAGAAATGCACACCCGAATACCGCACTTATAGAAATGGTTGGAAAGAATGACAGAAAATTAAGCGTTCAGGCATCGTCGCTTGGCGGCGGCAGGATAATGGTAAATAAAATAGACGGCATAGATGTAAACTTTTCGGCAGAAAAACCGACACTTATCGTTCACAACATAGACCAGCCGGGTCATGTCGCAGAGGTAACATCAATGCTTTCACATAAGTGTGTAAATATTGCAACTATGCAGCTTTTCAGGGATAAAAGAGGAGGTTATGCTGTTATGGTGCTTGAGACAGACCAGCAGATACCGGAGGAGTCCATCAAATGGCTTGAACATCTTGAGGGAGTGATAAAAGTTACTTATGTAAATATTATGGAATAACTATATATGTGAAAATGGTTGAGAAAAGATTTATTTTTACAGAGGAAATGATAATAAAAAATGCAAATTAATCGAGTGTGAGGAGGAGAGATATGTTTGGTTCGATAAAAGAGATATTAGATAAATGCGAGAGTGAGGGCAAGGAGTTTTGGAGAGTTATCCTTGAGGATGATATGTCCGACAGGAATGTGGATGAAAACGAGTCGGCTGGAAAGATGAGAGAACTGTGGGATGCAATGTATCAGGCAGCTAATGGATATGACGGTGATATAAAATCTGCGAGCGGACTAAGCGGCGGTGACGGCAGGAAGATGGAGGAGTATATAAAAACGCACGAATGTCTCTGCGGTGATTTTATGGGAAAGGTTATCACGGAGGCTCTTAAGATGGGAGAGTCAAATGCCTGTATGAAAAGGATAGTAGCTGCCCCGACGGCGGGTGCGTGTGGTGTTATGCCTGCAATCCTAGTGCCTTACTATGAGAGGATGATTTTAGAAAATATAAAAGATAATGAACAAAACAACATAAAGACTGATGATGCAGAACAGAAAGACAAAGGCACAAAAGCAAAAAAAGAAGCAGATGAAAAAATAATAAAGGCGCTCTATGTGGCGGCTGGTATAGGCGAGGTCATAGCCGAGAGGGCATCGATAAGCGGAGCAAGAGGAGGATGCCAGGCGGAGATTGGTTCGGCGAGTGCAATGGCAGCAGGAGCACTCACATATCTTCAGGGCGGCAATGAAAAGCAGATAGCAGACAGTGTGGCAATGGCACTTAAAAATCTTTTAGGTCTTGTATGTGACCCGGTCGCAGGACTTGTGGAAGTGCCGTGTGTAAAAAGAAATGTCGTCGGTGCAGTAAATGCAGTATCAAGTTCCCAGATGGCATCGGCAGGCATAAAAAGCAGGATTCCGGTTGATGAGGTTATAGATGCGATGGCTTATGTAGGTGACAAGATGGACGAATCTCTCAAAGAAACCGGAGTAGGTGGACTTGCCGGAACGGCTTCGGGGAAGGAGATTGCCAAGAGAGTTTTATAGATGTGATGTAGTCACAGCGAAAATAATTTATTTATCAGCAATAATTGACAATTATAAAACTGTGATGTAAAATATGCCTGTTAAGAAGATTTCGCAGAAAGGAACATATGTTAAAATGAAAAAAGACTTAAGAAAGTATTTTTATGTAGCAGCATCTGCCGCTCTTTTGTTTGGAAGTGCAGCAGTCGGTATTGGTTTTAACGGCTCAAACGCAAAAGCTGATACAAAGACAGTAGTTTATGACGGTAAAAACCTTAAAAAGGTAAAGGCGACGAAATCAAAGTTTAAGCTTGTTATAAAGAAAGGTGTTAAAAAGATACCGTCAGAAGCTTTTTCTGATTGCAAAAATATAGTATC
>JBNMLR010000516.1:0-2268 GCA_050874945.1 Butyribacter sp.
ATGTATAAGTTCATACTCTCCTTTAATGTCCATACCGACAAGTTCGCTTAATATCTGGTAATATTTTTCTTCATCAAATTTAACCGAAATACTTACATTTCCGTTTGTCATGTCAACACTGTTTATGTCGAACTGTCTGATATATTCGCTGTCCGATAACATATTTTCCTTATTTATGTCACCTATACAGCTTACTTTTGCCAAAATATCCCTTACCTTTGCCACAAGTTCCTGTTTGAGCCAATGACTTGTTTTAAGCATCTCAACCCATTTTGGCAGATAAAACGAAACCTGACTTACAGGGAATGAATCAAGAATTTTTTTCATTATCCTGCTTACATCCTCACGGCTAAGCTGCATACAGTTAAGTGCCACAGGAGTTACTCCGGCTCTCTCTTTTATCTCGTTTATCACATCCTTCGCCTTTTCGCCAAAAGGATTTGCTGAATTTACTATCACAATAAACGGTTTTCCTATGCTTTTTAATTCAGAAATAGTTTTATCTTCTGCGGCTTTATAACTTTGTCTTGAAATATCTCCAAAACTGCCGTCGGTTGTTATAACTATTCCTATCGTTGAATGGTCATGTATCACTTTTTTCGTTCCATACTCAGCCGCCTTTGCAAAAGGCATCGGTTCCTCCGACCACGGAGTCATAACCATACGCTCACGCTCACCCTCCATAAGTCCTCCTGCATCTTCCACGATATAACCGACGCAGTCAACCATCCTGACTTTTATATCGTTGCCATCGAAAAGATTTATCTTTACTGCTTCTTTAGGAATGAACTTCGGCTCAGTAGTCATTATGGTCTTTCCCTCTGCCGACTGAGGAAGTTCATCCATTGCGCGTTTTCTGTCATTTTCATCCTTGATACCCGGAAGTACAAACATTTCCATAAACTTCTTTATAAATGTTGACTTTCCTGTTCTGACCGGACCGCAGACTCCAAGATAAAACTCACCGTTCGTACGCTTTGAAATATCATTATATACACTATATTCTTCCATACATACCGCTCCCATATATATTTTTTATGACTGTTATTCATAGTCACATTATCTAATTATATATATGAGACGATGAATGAAAAAATGAGCAAAAAATAAATTTTGCTCATCTTAATTTTTAACTATTTATTTTTACTGTACTTTTCAATAATGCACTCATGTTTTTTACCGGACTTATCATAATTGATGCCAACCATAAGTATGGTATCACATGAATATATGTTCGTCAAGATATTTTATCGTGCCACAGATTTAAGCACTCTGTCAAAAGTTTTATAATTTCTGTCATCTCTGGGACTGCAATAAACAGCAAACTCAATCACTTTAAAAGCATTTAAATAATCTTTTATTACATTTCTTGCCGCCAACGCAACAACTTCCGGTTTATTCATAAAAGCTCCACATCCAAATGCTCCTAAAATCACAGCTTCTTCTCCTTCAGCCACAGCTACATCTAAAATTCTTCTTAAGCGTTTCTCTTGAATTTCTAAAAGTTTCTTATCACTTACCTTAACACATTTATCACCATCACCCGGATTGTGTATATTCCCCGGCTTTTCTCTCAAATTAGGTGCAGCACAGGTAATAACATCCACATTATACCATTCTTTTTCGTCCATTAGTTTTGGACTTGCCGTATCTGTCTTAAAGACAACAACTCCAGGTGTATAAATAATATCATCATTGTGTATCGGATTATGTGTATTTCTATGAGGATTATAAAATCCATCCCACATAGGCTTTGTATTCAAGCTAAAATATAAACCTGAACATCTGCATAAACACTCCTCCTGAGCACTGCTTCCCCTGGTTACACCTCCACCCGGATTAGTTGCCGATGCGAAATTATGCACAGCAGTCTTCATTCCTTTATGTGCATATAAAGAAGCTGCTTCATAAGTTCTTTTACTTGAAACTACTACTTTTGCATTTTCCGTATATCTTTTTAATTCCGGTGCCCTAAAATCAGCATCTTCTAAAATAAGCTGCTGATTATCCGTCGAAAACTGAACGGCACTTAAAATTTTCTTATTACTCCTCACTAAATTTTCCGTATCTTTAAAAATACGAATATTTTCCGCCCTTTTCATAGTTACATTTACCTCCTATAGTGCTTCAATTTTATAAATAAATCACCTAAAACTTTTCCCTTAACGAAATTAACCTCCACTCCGGTTCACTATAATTACATTCGCAAAAGCCCTGAGTAAATACTATTAAATTCTTTGTTTGATTATAATATACTCCATCCATACC
>JBNMLR010000517.1:0-2239 GCA_050874945.1 Butyribacter sp.
ATTTTGTCATTTTTTATTACTATAACTACAAGGAGGATATTTTCTTATGAAAAAAGAGTCAGAGATATCCAGAATGTTTGCATATGCGGGCAACCGACACTGGCTTACGATTTTAGGCATGATTTTTGCAGGTCTGAGTACAGTGTTATCTATGTTTCCGTTTATATGTATCTGGTTTGTCGTAAGAGATTTGTTAAACGCATTAGCGGCAGGCGATATAAGTCGTGCTGCTCACAGCGGTACTTATGCGTGGTGTGCCGTTGGCTTTTCTGTTTTAAGCATTTTACTGTATTTTATTGCTTTGTGCTGTTCTCATTTAGCTGCATTCAGGACGGCTTCAAATATGAGGAAAGCGGCAATACACCATATTGTAAAACTGCCGCTGGGATATTTCAGCCAGAATGCAAGCGGACGGCTTCGCAAGATAATTGACGATAACGCAGGTCTTACAGAGGAGTTTTTAGCTCATCAGCTCCCTGATCTCACGGGTGCGGTTGTAATGCCTGTTGCCGTGCTTGTGCTTATCTTCACATTTGACTGGCGGCTCGGAATTTGCTGCCTGATACCGCTTGCCGTCAGCTTTTTCTTTATGAAACAGATGATGGGCGGTGACAATGCAGGATTTATGGAGGGATATATGGCGGCTCTCGAAAGTATGAATAAAGAGGCTGTAGAGTATATCCGTGGTATTCCTGTAGTTAAGGTATTCCAGCAGACAGTTTTCTCTTTCAAAAACTTTCATAAAGCGATTGAAGAATACAAGAAATATGCCTCAGGATATGCCTTGAAATGCCGTATTCCTTTAACGGGCTTTAATGTTGCGTTAAACGGCACATTTGTACTTCTTATTCCTGTTGCCTGTATAATTCTTTCGGCGGTAACAGGAAAAGCGTCATATCAGGATGTTCTGCTTGATTTCCTTTTCTACTGCCTGTTCACTCCGGTCTGCACAACCATGATGAACCGTGTTATGTTTGCAGGAGAGCAGCTTATGGCAGCAAAAAGTGCAGTTAATCGTATTGAAAGCGTATTAAATGAACAGCCTTTGGCGGATGAAAGAAACCCAAGACAGCCAAAGGATGACTCTGTATCATTGGTAAATGTATCATTCAGCTATCCGGGCAGCGATAAAAAAGCACTCGATAATGTTACATTTGATATTCCGGCAGGTAAAACCGTTGCACTTGTGGGTGCGTCAGGCAGCGGTAAATCTACTGCGGCTCAGCTTATACCACGATTTTACGATGTAAACGAGGGTCAGGTTTTAGTCGGAGGTGTTGATGTACGCCAGATAAGCAAGCAGGATTTGATGAATAAAATTGCCTTTGTATTTCAGAACACACAGCTTTTTAAGGATACATTACTTGAAAATATTCGTGCCGCAAGACCGAATGCAACAAGGGAAGAAGTAATGCGTGCCGCCGAAGCTGCACAGTGCAAAGAGATTATCGGGCGTCTGCCGGACGGACTTGACACAGTTGTTGGAAACGGCGGAACTTATCTGTCAGGTGGTGAAAATCAAAGGATTGCACTTGCGAGAGCCATTCTTAAGGACGCACCGATTATTGTTTTGGATGAGGCAACAGCGTTTGCCGATGCAGAAAATGAACACCAGATTCAGATGGCTTTTGAAAAATTGACTCAGAAAAAGACAGTTTTGATGATTGCACATCGTCTTTCTAACGTTGAGGATGCCGACGAAATTCTCGTATTTGATGATGGCAGGATAATTGAGCGTGGTACTCATAAATCACTGCTTAAACAAAACGGACGATATGCGTCTATGTGGAGTGATTATCAGACATCTGTTAAATGGAAAGTCGGCAAGGAGGTTAAATAATTATGAAATATCTTCAAAAAAAATATGCACTGAGTAATCAGGGTGCAAAAGATTTATTTAAAGGAATTATTTATTCCGCATTGGCATATATCAGCTTAATGCTCCCTGTCGCTTTGCTCGCTTATGTTTTAGGTGTACTTCTTGCTCCGCTGACAGGTCATGGACAAAAAGACATAAATACTTTACTTTATACGGTTATCGGCATTGTAGTTTTGGTGTTGATCTTCATTTTACATTATCTTCAATATACCGTGACATACATAGGAACATATGAAGAAAGTGAGCGTCGTCGTATTACTCTTGCAGAGAAACTTCGTACTTTGCCTATTCGTTTGTTCCAAGAACGAGACCTTTCTGATTTAACGAGTACAATTATGAGTGATTGTGCGGGTTTTGAAC
>JBNMLR010000518.1:0-2228 GCA_050874945.1 Butyribacter sp.
ACCGGAAGTATGCTGAGTATTATGTTTACTGCAAAAATAATGATTATCAGCAACAGAACCGCCCACCACGGATATATCATTTTTATCTGGAGTGACGGCACTTGTGCCATAAATTTTATAACACCGCTTGTTATCAAAGCCCCCGGAAGTACGGTGTACGCACAGAGCATCATCATTTCGAGCACATACGCTTTTAGTATGCTGCCCTTTTCTATTCCCAGAAGCCTGTAGACCGTCAGTTCCTCTATTCTTGAAACAGCATTTGATTTTATCGAGAAGTATATCATTATAAATGCAAGTACCGCAAGTGCGATCGTCACGATATTTTTTGTACCGACATTCATTTTTCGCTTTTCTTTATATTTGTTAAGCTGATTATTATATGGGCATTTTACACTCGCCGTAAAATATTTTTTACTGTAGGCTGACGCTTTTTTCTTTAAATATTTTATCGCACCGTCTACATCGTCCGTATAAATATCAAATGACTTTGAATAAGCATTGTAAGTAGTCATTATGTTTTCACAGTCTTTCTCATTTACAACATAATCTACATTTATATCATCATCAAAATATCCTACAATCTCAAATGTTCCATACCTCTTATCCGTAAACAAAAATGAACCCATCAATTTTGACTGGTTATATATGGATTTTTTCGCAAGCACTTTTCCGCTTTTAAGTTTAGTGTCTGATTTTATTCCACTGCCTTTTTTATCCACATAAAGTCGTTTCATCTCATCAAGTGAAGCAATGTTCATAGAAGAATATGAAAGACCGAGAAGTTTGTTTTCCTCCACAAATATGTCCGGTTCTCCGGTGTCAGACACACCTGTTATCTTAAACTCAAGCTGATTTGCAGGTGATATTATCGTTGTTCCTACAAAATCTTCAACTTTTTTATACAATGGTGCTATGGCACTGTCCGATTTCATAAACTTTTCAAGCACCCACTTGTCAACTACCGCTTCATCCTTATTTTCAGGCATTCTTCCACATATAAGCGATGATTTTTTTAAGTGCTTATTTGAAATAAATGAATATCCGTCAAGTTTTGCGACACTGCCCGAAAGCTGGCTGTAGCCGTTGTATTTTACCGACATATCGCAATTTGCCGAAATAAACATATCGGAATATTTATTTTCCTTTTTTATTTTCGCTATAAAATCTTTTACCGCTTTATCAAGCTGGTCATCATAGACACCCTGCACGGGATTTAACTGTACCGATACAACATGGGAATCACTTTTTACAACACTCTGTTTATCTATCATCATACGGTTTGTAAAATCCGCCGTACCTACAGACAACAGCACTGATACCATCAAAAGCGTTCCTATCATAAATGCCTGCTTTTTTCCGAGAAGTTTTAAATTTCCTCTCGCCATTTTCACTATTTCCCTGAACGGAAGTTTTGCAGATTTGCCTGCTTTTGGCTTTTCAAGTGAATAGTCTATCTCATCGACGCTGCTTATGTCTATCTGTGGCTTTTTGTCATCTATCATCTGACAGCCTGACTCCTCACCCTCAAAGGCAATCTCCGTGTCAGAAAGATTTTGTATGTAGAGTTTTCCGTCTTTCCATGCAAAATTAAGAACTATCTTGTCATTCTCAGCTTTTATTTTGGCACTTTGATTTTCCTTATTTTGTTCAGACTCAGCTTCTATTTTGGCACTTTGATTTCCCTTATCCTGTGCAGACTCAGCTTTGATTTTGGCATTATCGTTTGTCTGCTCACTGTCCTTATATATATTTATCCTAAAACCGTCATTTTCAAAACTCTCTTTTGAAAGTTCTTTTAAATATATATTAGAATCGTCCGCTTTCTCATAGCTGTTTGTCGCTTTATTTTTATAATCTTTCTTTATCTGTCCGTCCTGTATCTCGATTATCCTGTCGGCAAAAAACTTTGATATGCGTTTTTCATGTGACACCACAATCACAAGACATTCCTTTGAGATATTTCTCAAAAGGCTCATAGTATTTATCGTGTTTTCCTCGTCGAGATTTCCCGTCGGCTCATCGGCAAGAATTATTGACGGAGCTTTTACAAGTGCCCTTGCGATAGACACCCTCTGCTGCTGTCCGCCTGAAAGTTCAGAGACAAGTTTCTTTTTGTAACGCCCCATATTTAAGGCATTAAGAACATATTCCGTACGCTCCTGCTTCTCGTCCTCCGTCATGTCATAGACGCTGAGTGCAAGTTTTACATTGTACTCAACAGAGTA
>JBNMLR010000519.1:0-2227 GCA_050874945.1 Butyribacter sp.
ATTTATATTTTTTCAGGACACCTTTTATATGTTGAGATAAGTCAGGCAGATATTTGCAATCCACTCTGCTGCCTGCTCTAACACCGCAGGTGTCAACAGTAACATATAATTTACAGATATTCTTCAAGTTTTCCTTGGGACACGATGGTTATCTTTCTGCCATCAAGCCTTATTATGCCATCTTTTTCCATATTGCCAAGTTCTCTTGAAAGAGAAGGTCTTGTCACATTTAGATAGTCGGCAAGTTCCTCTCTCGATGGATTTTTTGCTATCTGCCCCGATGCCGTCTGGTTTTCAATAAGATAAAGAGCAATTTTTTCTCTTATACTGCCACAGCCGAGCAGTCTGACCTTGCCGCTGAGATTATATGCTTTCATCGCAAATATGCTCATAAGATTTTTTCTTATCTTCGCCGACACATCAGCCTTTATATTATACGATATATTTTCAAAAAAGTCACTTGAAATACTTAGTACCACGGTCTCACAGACTGCCTACGCCGACATATCGTATTTGCCCTTTCCCATAAACATATAAACTTCCGCAAACATATCGCCGGGATTTTCAATCGTGGTTATCAAAATCTTTTTTCCTGAAAATGTCAGCTTTGAGACTTCCACCTGCCCTTTTATCAGCACATATAGTCTGTCCGGTGTGTCATTCTCCTCAAAGATAAAACTTCCTTTTTCATATCTCTTTATATCAGTATCTTTTTCTTCTATTAAAAATAATATTTCATTCCGCGTAAAGTCCCTGCAAAGTCCTGAATGTTCCAATGCCTGTATGATGTTGTCATTTTCTGCTTTACTCATATACCATATGCCTTTCTTAATCCATGTTAAGAAGTTTCTTCAAATCTCCCTCCGGTGTGCCTGTAGGTGAAATCCCAAAATTCTCTACAAGGAAATCAAGTATATTCGGTGACACAAATGCAGGAAGTGTCGGTCCTAAATGTATATTCTTTATTCCAAGATGGAGAAGTGTAAGCAATATACATACCGCTTTCTGCTCATACCACGAAAGCACGATTGATAACGGAAGTTCATTTACCGAACAGTCAAATGCTTCGGCAAGTGCCACGGCAACTTTTATCGCACTGAACGCATCATTACACTGTCCCATATCCATAATTCTCGGAAGTCCTGCGACCTCTCCAAGTTCAAGGTCATTAAATCTGTATTTTCCACACGCCAATGTAAGTATAACAGAATTTTTTGGAGTCTGCTTAACAAATTCAGTGTAATAATTTCTTCCGGGTCTTGCACCGTCACATCCTCCGACAAGGAAGAAATGCTTTATATCACCATTCTTAACGGCTTCAACAACTTTATCGGCAACCGACAGCACAGTTCCATGTGCAAACCCAGTCATAACCTCATGCCCGCCGTTTATTCCCGTAAAGTGCTTATCCTCATCATAACCGCCAAGCTCAAGTGCCTTTTCTATGACAGGAGTAAAATCTTTATCCTCACCGATATGAACCATCTCAGGATATGAAACCATCTCTGTCGTAAACACCCTGTCTGCATAACTTTCCTTTACAGGCATAAGACAATTTGTCGTAAATAATACAGGTGCAGGAATATTATCAAATTCTTTCTGCTGATTCTGCCATGCTGTTCCAAAATTTCCTTTAAGATGTGTGTACTTCTTAAGTTCCGGATATGCGTGAGCTGGAAGCATCTCACCGTGTGTATAGATATTTATCCCCTTATCTTTTGTCTGCTCTAAAAGCTGTTTAAGGTCATAAAGGTCATGCCCCGTAATAACAATGAACGGCCCTTTCTCAACAGTGAGTGGAACTTTTACCGGTGTCGGTGTTCCATATGTCTCAGTATTTGCTTTATCGAGAAGTTCCATACATTTAAGATTTACCTCTCCTACCTCCATTACAATAGGAAGAAGTTCATCCTTACCCATATCATAACCAAGCACACACAATGCTTTTATAAAGAAGTTATTAACTGTGTCATCCCTGTAACCAAGCACATTTGCATGATACGCATATGCCGCCATTCCCCTTATTCCAAAAAGAATAAGCGATTTAAGTGAACGAATATCTTCATCGGCATCCCATATCTTTTTAACATCGTAATCATCAGTGTTGCCACACTTTGCCGTACAAATGCTGCAATTTGGAACAACTTCGTATTTCTTTTTTCTTACTTTTTCAATAATCTCTTTAATCGTCCCGTCATTAAAATTAACATTTGTTATAGTCGTAAAC
>JBNMLR010000520.1:0-2222 GCA_050874945.1 Butyribacter sp.
AATAATGTGCATAATACACTTGATTACTACAACTTAAATGCAGATAAATTTGTTGCAAGTACATTACAGGTGGATTTTGAGGAAACTCAGAAAAAATTTATTGACAAACTGGATAAAGGGTCATTTATTCTTGATTTTGGATGCGGTTCAGGCAGAGATACAAAATATTTTCTTGATAAAGGCTATAAGGTTGATGCGGTTGACGGTTCAAAAGAAATGTGCAGACGGGCGAGTGAGTACACGGGAATATCCGTCAAAAATATGATGTTTACTGAACTTAATGTAAAAGAAAAATATGACGGCATATGGGCGTGCTCATCGATACTTCATCTGACAAAAGATGAACTTGAAAATGTAATGAATAAAATGACGGCGGCATTGAAACCAGATGGGATTATATATGCGTCATTCAAGTATGGAAATTTTTCGGGGGAGCGTAACGGCAGATATTTTACAGATATGACTGAAGAAAAATTCAAAGAATTGATTGAAAAAACAGATGGAATAACTCTTGAAGAACAGTGGATAACATCGGATGTGAGAGTAGGCAGAGGAGAGGAAAAGTGGCTGAATGTGTTGCTGCGGAGGGGATAACCGGACGGAAGTAAGTGGTGTTTCTTGAATGAATATTTGCTCTGCGTTTATTTATCTGTAGGTCAGTGATACAATACACTAGATAAATATTTGAGGTGGTAAAATTTGGATATACAGCATTTAAAATATAAAAATGACTTGAATATAGACAGCTTCATACATATGCTTGACGATACAACAGAATGTTATAAATTCTATTGGCTTGATGCGTTGCTTAAATTATTTTCGCTTGGAAAGACAGAGATTGTTTTTGATGAACTTATAAATCAGATGATAGCAGATGCGTGGTATTCCGTTGTTGAGTATCACTTACATCTTGGTTCTAAAAATGCTTCGGGAAAAATAATGAACAGTTTGGAAAGAGCAGTTATCAAATTGTCGCAGTTGACAAATATTCCAAATGATGCGGACAGAGATACGATTATATTGGCTGTCAAAGAAAATGACAGGGAGCTGCATGGTGAGAAAGAACAGTTGACGAAGAATGTGCCTTACCGTATGCTGTCTCCGTTTATGCACGAAGTTAAAGGAAATGACAGGATATGGGATCAAAAAAAGAGACTGATAGCTTATATTGAACAGTTAAATAAAAAAGAATGTATTCCATATCAGATAACGGATGGAGCAGGTTTGAAAAAGCGTGTTGTTATCAATGAGGAATGGCAGGACTTTTTCAGGGACAATTTTGTTACGATTTCGGGCTGGATAGAAGTGAAAAAAGTACGGTATCTGCAAGGGAGAAATCCGGGTGTACCGGGAATAATCTATAAACTTGTTCCAGAAGATAACAAACAGAGAAAATTAAGATATGTGAGAGAATTGTGGAATACTATAATCGAAATAAGACCCGTATATGATATATATTCTGAAAAAATACTTAGAATAAATGATTTTCATATAGACCATTTTGTGCCGTGGTCATTTGTGGCAAATGATGAACTGTGGAATTTACTTCCAATGGACAGTTCGCTTAATTCAAGTAAGAGTAACAATCTGCCGCAGTGGAAATATTTTGAACTGTTCGCAAAAAATCAATATATGATGTATGAAAGTGCAAAAAGCAGCGAAAAAATAATGGACAAATTTAAGAAATGTCAGAGAGATAATCTTGTGATGCCGTGGTCGACAGAAGAATTATATATTGCAGGAAATGACAGAGAAGCGTTTATTAAGGTTTTGGAGGAAAAACTGCATCCGGTGTATGATTCGGCAAGAATACAGGGGTATGAGATTTGGAGAATGTGAGATGTTATGGTTGATTAAAAATGGCGGTAATAATATTCTGCCAAAAGAATATTGTAAAAATATGATATAAAATGGATATGAGAATTTGCCTATATAAGGTATAATAAATACATGAAGTTTAACAAATTGTAATTGAGATTTCACCTGTTCTAAGAGATTTAATAACTGTTATATTTTGTTATCAAATTCTCCGCAAGTCCTTGAAAACACTGGATTTATCGCAGGTGAGCTTTCCATTATTGTTTCCCTTGTGTTATATCTTCCCATATAAGTTTACGAACTCTGATAAGGGAAAATACAAGGGCAAGAAAAATCTATAAAACAGTATAACACAAAATAAAACCGACATGGTGAACTGATTGAAATGCTTCTGATTTTTTTAT
>JBNMLR010000521.1:0-2221 GCA_050874945.1 Butyribacter sp.
CTTTGTATATTTGTTAATCAGTTAGATACCGCATGACGGTTTATTTAGAACGAGGTTACAATCGCAAGGAGTACCAGTGGTTCTATAAACAGTATCAAAATATTTACTCAAAGGAGATTTTCATGATATACGCTGGAATTGATGTCGCAAAAGACAAACATGACTGCTTCATTACGAACTCAAACGGTGAGGTATTATTTAAATCCTTTACCATCTCTAACAACCGTGAAGGTTTTGAAACTTTATTTCAGAAAATACAGTCCGTATCAGATGATTTAACCAAAGTAAAAGTAGGACTTGAAGCCACTGGACACTATAGTTACAATCTTCTGGGATATCTTTTAGATAAAGGTCTGCCAACCTACGTTATCAATCCGTTACATACCAATCTTTACAGAAAAAGTCTAAGCCTTAGAAAGACGAAAACGGATAAAGTGGATGCCCATACCATTGCTTCTATGCTCATGTCTGATGTGAACTTAAAGTCCTACTCAGACACATCTTATCACAACGAGGAACTAAAGTCACTCACTCGTTATCGTTTTGATAAAGTAAAAGAGCGGGCAAAACTCAAATCTTCTATATCCAGACTTGTGTGCATTCTCTTTCCTGAGTTAGAAAAACTCGTGCCACAACTTCATATGACATCCATATATGCTTTATTATCCGAATTCCCATCTGCTCATGCTGTTGCATCAGCTCACCTTACCCGACTTACAAATCTACTTTCTGAAAGTTCCAAAGGCAGATATGGTAAAGAAACCGCCATTACCTTTCGTGATGCTGCAAGAAATTCCATCGGTTCAAATATGCCAGCAAAATCTTTGGAATTAAAACACACCATTAAACTCATTTGCGAATTAGATACAGAGATTGAAGAAATCGAAAAGGAAATCAAATCCATTATGGATGAAATTCATTCTCCAATCCTTACCATACCGGGTATCAGCTATCGCATGGGGGCGATGATTATTGCTGAAATCGGTGACTTCAGCCGTTTTGATTCACCGGATAAAATACTCGCTTATGCCGGAATGTCGCCCTCTACCTACCAGTCCGGACAGTTAGATAACTGCTATGCCCACATGGAAAAACGTGGTTCCCGGTATCTGAGGTATGCCCTTTACAACGCAACCAAGTATGTTTGCCATTGGGATAAATCCTTTGGTGCATATCTTGAAAAGAAGCGAGCTGAAGGCAAACATTACAACGTTGCTTTATCCCATGCAACCAAAAAGCTCGTGCGAACCATTTATGCAATGGAAAAATCAAAGCAGGCGTACAACAAAGCATCTTAGTTCTTTTCTGCAAATATCTCTTTTTTGAGTGCCGAAAACGGCACTCTGTTTGTCATGCAGTTTTCAATGTTCAAATATATCTGAAATACATTTCTGCAATTCATTCAAAAAATTTCATTTTGAGACTTGACTTTTAATAGTTAGTCTCTTTAATGATGACACAATTATAAAACATATTAAATAAAAGGAAAATGAACTTAAAGTGCATGTTTAAGGATAAAAGATAAAAAGTTATTAAATCTATGACTTTATACATAAAAATAATATTATATGTAAAAATCCGTATATTGTTTGATAGTTAATATTTGAGCAATATACGGATTTTCTATATCTAATTTTCTTGCATTTCCTTTCTTCATCCCTTACAATATAATTGTTCGTACTTAGGGGGATGGAAAGGAGGCGGAATGCCGTTTCAACCATCTCATAAACCATAGTATATAGTGCTGTTACATAGAGGTGACAGCGTGATATTACCAATGAAGAAATGTCATGCTGGTAACAGGATGAAATGGAGAATATACTATGGAGCAATTAAAAGCGACAACAAATCAGTCAAGTAACTTATATACATCATTAACCGGACCAGTAGAGTATCATTTAACTAATGACTATATGTTTCGGGCTGTGATGCAGAAGAATGAAAATGTATTAAAGCACCTGTTATGTGCATTGTTAAGGTTATCACCGAAGTCTGTAGGGAAGTTAGAGATTATGAATCCTATCATTTTAGGAGCAGAGATTGACAGCAAGACTTGTATTTTAGATATTCGGTTGCTTCTTAATAACAATCATTATTACAACATTGAGATGCAGGTGTCAAAACAGAAGTATTGGAAAGAGCGTTCCCTGACGTATCTTTGTAGAAACTATGATAATCTGGAATCTGGACAGGAGTATGATGAAGTAATTCCGGCAATGCA
>JBNMLR010000522.1:0-2215 GCA_050874945.1 Butyribacter sp.
AATATATGGAGGTATGTATGAAAAGACAGGATATATTTCTGGGCTTATATATCTTTGTACCGGTAGTGTTTTTGATTGTACCGATTCCAACATTGTTACTGGATATTTTAATCTTATTTAATATAGGAATTGCATTGGTAGTTCTTTTTAATGCACTTTTTTCAAAAGAAGCATTAAATATGTCAATATTCCCGACACTGCTTTTGATGACAACACTGTTCAGAATGTCATTAAATGTCAGTTCTACGAGAAATATCCTGTTACACGGATATGCAGGTAATGTCGTAGAGACATTCGGACAATTCGTAGGTGGCGGTAACCTTGTAGTTGGTATGGTTATATTCTTTATTTTGATAATCATTCAGTTTATAGTTATCAATAAAGGTTCTGAGCGTGTATCAGAAGTTACTGCACGATTTACGCTCGATGCCATGCCCGGTAAACAGATGGCGATAGATGCCGACTTAAATACAGGTGCGATAGACGATGCCGAAGCAAAAAAGCGTCGTGAAAAGATACAGGACGAGTCAACATTCTTCGGAGCGATGGATGGTGCTACAAAGTATGTAAAGGGAGATGCCACGGCAGGTCTTATCATAACGGCGATAAACCTTGTCGGAGGAATCGTACTCGGTGTTGTCGTACAGGGTATAGATATAAATGACGCTTTGTCGAAGTACACTATCCTTACGATAGGTGATGGTCTTGTTTCTCAGATACCGTCTTTGCTCATATCTTTGTCAACAGGTATCATAGTTACAAAGGCATCAAAAGAGTCAGATCTTGGAAATGTCCTTATAAGACAGCTTTTTTCAATACCAAAAGTATTATACATAGTCGGTGGTACTATGGCATTCCTCGGCATATGCACACCGCTTAACACATTATTGTGTCTTATATATGCAGTCTTATTTATTGCAGCCGGAAGAGCGATACAGGCTAATGTAGAGGAGACAGAGATCGAGGAAGAGGTAGAGACGGAGGAGCAGTCGGCAGAGGAGATAAGACGACCGGAAAATGTCGTTTCACTTTTGCAGGTTGACCCTATAGAATTAGAGTTTGGTTATGGTATCATACCGCTTGCCGATGTAAATCAGGGTGGTGACCTTTTGGACCGAGTGGTTATGATAAGACGACAGATAGCACTTGAACTTGGCTGTGTCGTGCCTATGATACGACTCAGGGATAATATACAGCTTAATCCAAACCAGTATGTTATAAAGATAAAAGGTGTTCCGGTGAGTGAGGGCGAGATATTATTCGACCATTACATGGCTATGAATCCGGGATATGTTGAGGAGGAGATAACAGGTATTCCGACTTTTGAGCCGTCATTCCATCTGCCGGCGATATGGATAACGGAGTCGCAGAGAGAGAGGGCAGAATCACTCGGTTATACGGTTGTCGACCCGCCGTCAATAATAGCCACGCATCTTACGGAGGTTATAAGAAATAATCTCAATGAACTTCTCACAAGACAGGATGTTCAGAACCTTATAAATAACATTCAGGAGGCAAATACTACACTTATATCTGAACTCGTGCCTAAGCTTTTGAGCGTAGGTGAAATTCAGAAAGTGCTCCAGAATCTTCTTGAAGAGGGAATTTCGATAAGGGATCTTGTCACGATATTTGAGACGCTCGCCGACAATGCGGCGACTACAAGGGATACGGATGTGCTTACCGAGTATGTAAGACAGAGCCTTAAGAGAGCCATATCCAACAAATATTTCCCTGCAAACGAGATGACGAGTGTAGTGACACTTGACCCTAAGATAGAGCAGGAGATAATGGGTTCAGTCAAACAGACAGAGCAGGGAGCATATATCAATCTTGCACCTGAAAAAACACAGGATATATTAAACTCGGTTAAAGAGGAAGTTGACAAAATGGAGGAACTTGGTAAAAATCCTATAATTGTGACTTCGCCGATAGTTCGTATGTATTTTAAAAAGATAACATCAGAACAGTTTAAGGATTTGATAGTTGTATCTTACAATGAAATTGATACTGATGTTGAATTACAATCTATAGGGATGGTGACAGTATAGTGATTATTAAGAAATATATTGCAGCGACTGAAAAAGAGGCGGTTGCACTTGCAAAGGCTGAGCTTGGTGATGATGTCACGATAATGAATATTAAAGAGAACAATCCGAAAGGACTCTCAAGATTGTTTAAAAAGAGCAGCGTTGAAGTTACTGCTGCGATTGAT
>JBNMLR010000523.1:0-2213 GCA_050874945.1 Butyribacter sp.
TCCATCATCTCATGCACATAAGGATTTTCAAACTCTCTCGCCGCAAATTCCATACGCTTTGACTGTTCGGCAAGTTCATCTGCACCTATATTCAAAAATATTCCTTTTAAGCTGTGAAAATGAAGCGTCATTGTCTCCATCTGCTCGGTATTTCTTATAACATCAATCATATTATAATTTTCAATTATATTTCTGACACTGACTGCGAGCACTTTCATATAATTTTCCAGACTGCCTGCCATGAGCGAAAGTCCTTCTTCATAATTGAGCCCATCAACTGCATTTAAAAACATGGTTTTGTCTTTTTCTTCTTCCTCTTCGGCTTCTATCCTGTCAATCTCAATTCCATTCGCTAAAAAGACTTCTTCCAAATTTTCTTTTCTGACCGGCTTTCTAAGAACGTCCGTAGCACCTGCTGCCTTAAACATCTCCATAACCTGAGCGTCCACCGTTGCGGATACTCCAAAATAGATAGTATTGTCATTATCTCCTGCAACAAACTTTATCTGTTTTATACTCTCTACTCCGTCCATATCAGGCATAAGGTGATCCATCAGAACTATATCATAGCTTTTAGAACATGACCTTTCAATCGCTTCCATACCGGACTCTGCGGTATCTGCATTTGCGCCATATCTTTCGATCATAGCCTTAAGAACAAGAGTATTTGCACTATTGTCATCAACAACAAGAACATCTAATCCACTAAGCTTTTTCATCTGTGTTCAACTTCCTCCCTGTAATAAATCATATCTATATAATGATACGAGTGTCAATAAGCCTAAAATACTCATTTGTGCAGGCACGATCGCATTTTGGACTTTTGACACTTACATCATATAATAGAAAAACGGAATACTGTCGTAGTCGTATATTCATCTCCTGCCTTTAATACTGCATTTGGGAAACCTTTAGTATTGATGGCATTTGGGAAATTCTGCGACTCAAAGCACGCACCACAGAAATTACCATAGTTCATACCGTCTTTTGAATTTTCCGTAGTAAGTCCGCCTGCCGTATAGAGCTGTAATCCCGGCTGATCCGTATATACTTCCATCATTCTTCCTGTCTCTTTGCATACAAACTGTGCTGCTTTTGCAACATCGCATACATCATCACCGTTAAGTACAAAATTGTGATCGTATTCGGTGACGGTCTTTTCGTCTTTGTCATACTCACCAAGTCCCTCACGCACCGGCTTTCCGTTTCTAAAATCAAGTGCCGTATTCTCAACACTCTTAATCTCACCGGTCGGCACCAGAATATCGTTTACCGGGGTATAATTATCCGCATAAATGGTAATCTCCTGGTCGAGAATATCCTTGCACTTATGTCCGCCTTTTCCGAGATTGAAATATGAATGATTTGTCATATTTACGATGGTATCCTCATCACCAACTGCATAATAATCTATCATAAGTTCATTGTTATCATTTAATGTATATGTAATGGCAACCGTGAGATTTCCCGGAAATCCCTGCTCCCCGTCAGGACTAAGTCTTGAAAATGTAATGCTGTCACCATTTTCAACCACATCAGTCTCTGCATTATACATCATGCGGTTATACCGCGTATTTCCTCCGTGGAGACAGTTTGTGCTCTCATTCTTATCGAGCTTATACTCTTTTCCATTAAGCGTAAATACGGCATTTGATACCCTGTTTGCGTATCTTCCGAGCGGTGCACCAAAACTTGGCATATTCACCTCATACTCGGCTACCGTATCATATCCGAGTACAATATCATCAACATTTCCATCTTTGTCGGGCATCATCAGATTAGTAATGACACCTCCCAGATCTATAAAAGAAACCTCTATACCATTTTTATTTTTTAAAGTATATTTTGTAACCTCATCCCCCTTTGCCGTAACTCCAAATTTTATTCTCGATATGCTCATATATCGTACCTCCTGAAATTTATATTGCTTACTTAATAGTTTTAAATTTTATATCCTTTTTTGTATAAATAAGTCTATTTATGTCATTATAGCAATTTCTTACATTTTTTACAACAGCCAAAACAAAAACCCCACAGTATAAAGCAATCTCCTCCATACTGCGGGGTTCATTATTATCTATATCTTTTTAATTTAACATGGCTTTTTATTACATAGCATTAATGCATAACAATACTGTCATGTTTCGATGCTCTGCCGGTTGTTTCCGACCTTTACATCATATGATTATAATGTAATTTTGATTACATTGTAA
>JBNMLR010000524.1:0-2209 GCA_050874945.1 Butyribacter sp.
ATTTAAGTCAGGCATCTTTGTCTCAGCGATTTCCTGAACCTGTGCCTTTGTGATTGTAGCAACCTTAGTCTTATTAGGAACACCTGAACCAGACTGGATGTTACAAGCTTTCTTTATAAGAACTGCTGCCGGTGGAGTCTTTGTGATAAAGCTGAAACTCTTATCCTGATATACAGTGATAACAACAGGAATAATCATTCCTTCCTGTCCAGCTGTCTTAGCGTTGAACTCCTTTGTGAACTGTACGATATTAACTCCGTGCTGACCAAGAGCAGGACCAACAGGTGGTGCTGGTGTTGCCTTTGCTGCAGGAATCTGTAATTTAATATATCCTTCGACTTTCTTAGCCATTTTTAATTTACCTCCTAAATAATAAATACGTGGTAACAGTCTGAAACTGCAATGCTTTAATTAGTCACAAACTTTTACATCATTAAAGCTCAATTCAGTTGGTGTCTCACGACCAAACATATCAATATTTATCGTGACTGTCTTGTTCTTGAGATCTATCTGGCGAACAATACCTACTGTATCTTCCCAGACACCCGATGTGACGATTACAGAATCGCCTATGCTAAATGGAGCTTCGGCTACTGAACTCATAAGTCCCATGCTTGCCACTTCCTCATCCGTAAGTGGAACCGGCTTTGATCCCGGACCAACAAATCCCGTAACACCGCGAGTATTTCTGACAACATACCATGTATCATCATTCATAAACATCTTTATCAAAACATATGCAGGGAACATTTTCTGCTGAACAAGCTTTTTGCTGTCCTTGCCTTCCCTTTCAACCTCTTGCATAGGTACATATACCTCTAAAATCTGATCTTGAAGATTACGATTTACGATAGTATTCTCTATGTCTACTTTTACTTTATTCTCATACCCTGAATAAGTATGAGCCACATACCAACGCGCTTCTGTATCTGCCATAATCTATCACCCTAACCCATCTGAATAATCTTATCAAGGCCTGTCTTGATAACAAAATCAAGCAGAGCAATGATTGCGCCCAAAATAACTGTTACAACAACTACCGCAGTAGTTTCTTTGATGGTTGTCTCCTTGTCAGGCCATACAATTTTCTTGAACTCTGACTTTAATGAGCGGAAAAAACCACCTTTTTTCTTTGCAGATTTATCTTTTGCAGGCTTATCTGCTTTTTTTGTATCAACAGCCTTGTCTGCCTCTTTATTTTCTGCAACTGCTTCGTTCTGTACTACTTCTTTGTTTTCGGAATCTCCCATAACTGCCTCCTACTGTAACAAGCATTGCTTGCATATTTACTAAGACTTATTTTGTCTCTTTGTGCATCGTGTGCTTTCTACAGAATCTGCACTACTTCTTTGTGTCCATTCTGTCAGGATGATTTCTCTTTTCCTTAGTAGTATCATAGTTACGCTGCTTACATTCTGTACATGCTAATGTAATTTTTACTCTCACAGGTTTCACCTCCATATAATATTTTGTGTTACGATTAGTTCTGTTTTCATGACTTTTTGCCATGACCTTTTTCTTAATATCGCTAAAGAATTTTAGGCATAAAAAAAAGACCTGTTACATCGCCTATCAAATATATCACAAAAATGCATCCCTCGTCAAGTTTTTTTTGGAATTTCATTGTGCAATTAACGGACGCTTAGAATGGAATTTTTTTCTGCATCAGGGACGTTTGCACTCGGAGAACTGCGTAGCGGTACATAAGTGAGCTAAAAACGCTCACTAAGTACCGACGCAGTTCTAACGCCCTTCTGCCGGAATAAAATTCCATTCTAAGCTGACTGTGGCATATCTAAATTTGAACAGTAACGATTATTTTTCTCTTTTTAGTATATTTTTTTCTTTTACACTTTTATATAGATATTTTTTTGTATATAATAATACTTGCTTTTTGTTATACACTCAATATATAAAATAGTATTTGTTATCTTTGTGCAATTAACACAACATACAATTAGTTTCGCAATTACCTACTACTTATTATAATGAAAGGATTTTAACCATGAATTTACAAGACGCAAAAAAACGCAATGACATTATCCTTATCATATGCGTTATCGTTGCCGCTGTTATTTGTTTTGCAGCCTACAAGTTATATTTTAATAAATCAGTCAAGTTTGTCACGGTCAAGGTTGATGGTAAGGTTACCGCTTCTTATCCTATCGGTGTTGACAAGACTGTTACGATAAAGGGGGTAAACGGCGGC